>JBJHAZ010000013.1:0-16920 GCA_050485225.1 Gammaproteobacteria bacterium | reverse complement strand
CATTGACCCAGCCGAACGCGAGGCCCACCAATACCAGTACCGAACGGGAAATCCACAACTGTTTGCGGGTGGCGGAGTGGAAGGGCAGGCGGTAATGGGCATAGATCACGGCCACAACCACCGCGACGGTCGCAAGGTACATGGGTAGAGTTGCCACGCTGGACTCCTTCAAGGCGTGAGTGAGGCGGATAGCGGGATGAATGGGGCTGCACTGCCCGTACGCCGTAACCCGTCATGGACCGCCGCCGTCCTGGCAGTTTAGACCACTACCGCTGCAGCCCCGCTGCCTGCCTCCGCGGGCAGGCCCATGACCGTGCGGGCCAGTGATCGTGGCGGTTGACTTTTACCCACCGCCCCGCCAAGTTAGAACGCTGAGCCGATCCACTAGTCATAATGAACGGAGGCCTTCATGTCCACCCACACAGAATCCACCGAGGGCGCAGCACCCGCCGCCGCGCCGCGCCGCCGTCTGACCATCTTTCGCGCCGCCGACGCCGCCGAGGTGCCCGATGACATGATGCCCCGCGAGGGTATCGACGACACGGTCCTGTCGGCGCTGGGCCGGCTGCAGGAGGCCGATGTGAATGTCGGTGCCGGGGAAAAGGCGGTGGTGTTGTTCAAGGAACCCGGCGAGAACGGCATGAGCCTGATCCACCTGTGGTTCAAGAGCGGCTATGTGCTGCCTTTCCACAGTCACGACACCGACTGCCTGTACTACGTGACCGCCGGTGAAATCCGCATGGGATCGAATGTGCTGCGCAAGGGCGATGGCCTGTTCATTCCGGCCGGCCAGGCCTACGGCTACGAGGCCGGGCCCGATGGCGTGGAAGTACTGGAGTTTCGCAACGCCACCCACTTCAACCTCCGCTTCCAGCCCAATGCCAACCGACGCTGGGAGCAGATGGTGAGCACCTACATGGAACGCGCGCCGCTGTGGGAGGAAGAGACGGTCCCCCCGTCCGAGCGCTGAGAACCCGTCTCTCCGTCGCCCCTCTGCCGTCCCTCCGCCGCCCCGCCGCCAACCTGCCCGCGAGACAGCCCCATGTCGTACCAGGACGAATACCGCCAATCCCTTGAGCAACCGGAGGCTTTCTGGGCCTCCCGGGCCGCCGCCCTGCCCTGGTTCAGAGCGCCGACAACGATCCTGTCCACCGACGCCAACGGCATCCAGCGCTGGTTTGCCGACGGCCAAATGAACACCGCCTGGATGGCACTGGACCACCATGTGGAGAACGGCCGGGGTGAACAGGCGGCGATCCTCTACGACTCCCCGGTGAGCGATACCAGGCTGCGCCTGAGCTACCGGGAACTGCGCGACCAGGTGGCCCTGTTCGCCGGCGTGCTGCGGGACCAGGGTGTCGGCAAGGGCGACCGGGTGGTGATCTACATGCCCATGGTGCCCGAAGCCCTGATCGCCATGCTGGCGGTGGCACGGCTCGGTGCGATCCATTCGGTGGTGTTCGGCGGCTTCGCCGCCCACGAGCTGGCGGTGCGCATCGACGATGCCCGGCCGAAAGTGGTGGTCAGCGCCTCCTGCGGCATCGAGGTGAACCGGGTCATCGAGTACAAGCCCCTGCTCGACCGAGCCATCGCGCTGGCCAGCCACCGGCCGGAGCGCTGCATCATCCTGCAGCGGCCCCAGGCCACCGCCGAACTCTTAGCCGGCCGCGATCTGGACTGGAGCGCCGCGATGGCCGGTGCCACCCCCGCCGAGTGCGTCCCGGTGCAGGGGACCGACCCGCTGTATATCCTCTACACCTCCGGCACCACCGGCAAACCCAAGGGTGTGGTGCGCGACAACGGCGGCCACGCCGTCGCGCTGCACTACTCCATGAGCGCCATCTACAACATGAAACCCGGCGATGTCTTCTGGGCCGCCTCGGACGTGGGCTGGGTGGTGGGTCACTCGTACATTGTCTACGGCCCGCTGCTCGCCGGCTGCACCACGGTGGTCTACGAGGGCAAGCCGGTCAGGACGCCCGACGCCGGCGCTTTCTGGCGCGTGGCGGAGGAATACGGCGTCAAGGCGCTGTTTGCCGCCCCCACCGCCTTTCGCGCCATCAAGAAGGAAGACCCCGAGGGCGCCGAGATCCGCCGCTACGACCTTTCGACGCTGGACACCCTTTTCATGGCCGGTGAGCGCCTCGACCCGCCCACCTGGGAGTGGACGGCGGCGAACACCGGCAAGCCGGTGGTAGACCACTGGTGGCAGACCGAGACCGGCTGGGCCATCTGCGCCAACCCCATGGGCATCGAGCCGCACCCGGCCAAACCCGGATCCTCCAGCCTGCCCTCGCCGGGCTACAGCATCCATATCCTCGACGAGAGCGGCCAGCCGCTGCCGGCGGGCCAGCAGGGCGCCATCGCCATCCGGCTGCCCCTGCCGCCGGGCTGCCTGCCCACCATCTGGGGCAACCACGAACGCTTCCAGGCAGGCTACCTCGACCGCTACCCCGGCTATTACACATCGGGCGATGGCGGCTACATCGACGAGGACGGTTATGTCTTTGTCATGGGCCGCACCGACGACGTGATCAACGTGGCGGGCCATCGCCTGTCCACCGGTGAGATGGAGGAAATCGTCGCGGCACACCCCGCCGTGGCCGAGTGCGCCGTCATCGGCATCAGCGACGAGCTTAAGGGACAACTCCCCGTGGGCCTGGTGCTGCTCAAGGCCGGCGCCGCCCCGGACCCGCAGCAACTCGAACAGGAGCTGGTGGCGCTCGTGCGCAACGAGATCGGTGCCGTTGCCTGCTTCCGCCGTGCGCTGGTGGTGCAGCGCCTGCCGAAGACCCGCTCCGGCAAGATCCTGCGCAAACTGCTGCGCCAGATCGCCGACGGCGAGGATTACAGTGTGCCCTCCACCATCGACGATCCCGCCAGCGTCGAGGAAATCGCGGCGGAGCTGCAGCGGCAGGGAGTGACGAAGCCCTAGCCGTGCCATCTGCAGGATGCGCAGGAGCCCGCTGTGCGGACGACAGCCAGAGCAGCCCCGACAAGCAGCCCGCTCCGCGGGCGAAACCACCTCAAAGGCCCACAGCCCCGGCCCACAACGATAAACGACCGAGACACGCAATGACTGCCCAGAAAAAACACACCTTTTGCCGCAACTGCAGCGCCCTGTGCCCCATGGAAATCACGGTGGAGGGCGACCGGATGACCGGCGTGGTGGCCGATGGCACCGCCTCCCCCTATGGCGCTTACATGTGTGCCAAGGGCCTGGCCGCCGTGGATTTTCACAACGATACCGAGGAACGCCTGCTGCAGAGCCTGAAACGCGATGAGCACGGTGCACTGCAACCGGTGGACTCCGCCCGCGCACTCGATGAGATCGCCGCCCGGCTGGCGGCCCTGATCGAGGAGCATGGCCCGCGCTCGGTAGCCGTCTACCACGGCACCGGCGCCTACCGCAGTGTGCTGGGCGCGCAGCTGGAGAAGGCGTTCCTGTCCGCCATCGGCTCGCCGAACCTGTTTTCCACCATGACCATCGACCAGTCCGCCAAATGGGTCACCTCCGGGCGCATGGGCATGATGGCCAGCGGCAAGCCCTCCTTCCGGGATGTGGACCTCGGCGTCATCGTCGGCAACAACCCGGTGGTCACGCACCAGACCTACCCCTTCGGACCCGGCAACAGCGGCGCGCCGGGGCGGTCCTTCGCCGAGGCAAAAAAGCGCGGCACGCGACTTATCGTCATCGATCCGCGCCGTACCGAGACCGCCCGCTATGCCGACCTGGTAGTGCAGCCCCTGCCCGGCCAGGATGCGGCGCTGTTTGCCGCCATCGCCCACATCCTGCTGCGCGACGGCACCTACAACCGCGCCTTCTGCAACCGTTTCGTCACGCAGATGGATGCGCTGCGCGAGGCGGTGGCGCCCTTCACGCCCGAGCTGGCGGCACAGCGCGCCGGCATCACCGTGGCCGAGATCGAGCAGGTGGCCCAGTGGATCGGCGAAGCGGAGCGGCCCTTTATCGGCAGCGGCACCGGCCCGTCCATGTCCGCTCACTCCAACCTCAACGACCACATGATCGAGGTGGTCAACGCGCTGGTGGGCGGCTACCGGCGCGCCGGTGACCGCGTCTACAACCCCGGCACCCTCAAGCCGCGCACCGTGGTCGAGACCGCCATCGCACCGGGGCGCAGCTGGGAAAAGGGCGTCAAGTGCCGCACCGCCGACATCGGCAAGCTGTTCGGCGAGTTCCCCACCGCCCTGCTGCCCCGGGAAATCCAGGAACCTGGCCCCGACAGGATTCGTGCCCTGATCAACTTTGGCGGCGACCCCGTGATGGGCCTCGGCGACCCCGATCGCGCCGTACCCGCCTTCCGCGATCTGGACCTGCTGGTGTCCCTCGATCCGCGTCTCAACGAAACCGGCAAGCTGTCCCACTACGTCATCGCCACCTCGCAGCCCTTCGAGCGCCACGACCTGTCCACCCCCGGCGAAGGCCTCTATCCCGAGGCTTTCGCCCAGTACACCGCACCGGTGGTGGAAAAGCCGGGCGACACCCTGCACGACTGGGAGTTCTTCTGGGAAATCTCGGCACGCATGCAGCGGCCGCTGACGCTCAAGTACTGGAGCTACGGCCTCGATTTCGACGCCATTGCCGATGGCCTGCCGCTGGGCACTGAGCGCAAGCCCGACCCGGAGGACATGATCCGCTTCCTCTGCAAGGACAGTCGTGTGCCCTTCGAAACCCTGCGCGACAACCCCTCGGGCGTGCGCCCGGACATCGAGCCCCAGTACGTGCAGCCGGCGCCGAAGGACAACGGCGCGCGCCTCGAACTCTGCCCGCCCGACGTGGCCGCCGAGCTCGAACAGGTGCTGGCGGAGTCGCCGGACACCCGCTTCAGCCACCTGCTCACCTGCCGGCGCATTCTGGAGGCCATGAACACCGCCTACCGGGACAGTCCGCGCACCCGCCGGCGCTACCCGATCAACTGGGCCTACCTCAACCCCGAAGACATGGCCGATGCCGGCATTGCCAATGACGACCCCATCCGCATTACTTCGGCCCATGGCGAGATCGTCGGCATCGCCCGCGCCGAGCCGGCGCTGCGCCGGGGCGTGGTGTCCATGACCCACATGTTCGGCTCACTGGACGCCAACAGCGACCCCCATCGGCACGGCGGCAGCTACACCGGGCGGCTGACCTCGCTGCAGGAATACCTGGAGCCAATCAACTTCATGCCGCGATTTTCGGGCGTGGCTATCAATATTGAGCGGGTACGCGGCAATATCGAGAAAACCCTCGGCAGTGTTGAAAGAGTACCCGGCAATATCGAGCACGCGCCCGAAGTCCAGCCTTCACAGGAGTTTGACCGATGACCCACCACTCCGCCTCGATAGCACCGCGCCGGCTCGGCGAGCGCACCGTCTGCCCCGTGGGCCTGGGCTGCATGTCGCTGACCTGGGCGTACGGGCGCCAACCCTCGGAGGAGGCCGCCACCGCGATCCTGCACCGCGCCCTCGACCTCGGCTACGACCACCTAGACACCGCGCGCCTGTACGGCGGCGGCCAGAACGAGGTGCTGGTGGGCAAGGCCCTGAAGTCCCTGCGCAACCGGTTCTACCTCGCCTCCAAGGCCGGCATTTTCCTGGAGGGTGACCCGCTCAACGACGGCAGCGGCCGCCGCATCGACGGCCGGCCCGACACCCTGCGCAAGGCCTGTGAGGAGTCCCTACGAGCTCTGCAGACCGACCATATCGACCTGTACTACCTGCACCGGCTCGACGACGACACGCCCATCGAGGACACCGTCGGCGGGCTGGCTGAACTGGTACGCGAGGGCAAGATCGGCGGCATCGGCCTGTCGGAGGTCTCCGCCGCGACCCTGCGTCGGGCGGCGTCCGTCCACCCCATTACCGCCGCCCAGAACGAGTATTCCCTCTGGACCCGCAACCCGGAAATCGCCCTGCTGGACACCTGCCGCGAGCTGGGCGTCACCCTGGTGGCCTTCTCGCCGCTGGGCCGGGGCGCGCTTGCCAATGACGTGCGCGACCCCAACGATCTGGCGGAGAACGACTTCCGGGCGACCATGCCCCGTTTTACCGCCGAGCACTGGCCGAAGAACCGCGCCCTGCTGGAGCGGTTCAACGCACTGGCGACGGAACAGGGCGTAACGCCGGCCCAGCTGGCACTGGCCTGGGTACTGTCCCGTGGCGAGCACGTGATCGCCATTCCCGGCACAGGCCGGATGGATCACCTGGAGGAAAACATCGCCCGCTGGCACTGGCAGCCGCAGCCACAGGTACTGGCGCAACTGGATGAACTGATCAACCAGGACACGGTATCCGGGCACCGCTACAGCGACGCCATGCGCGCCAACATCGACAGCGAGGAGTTTGCGTAGGGGTCAGCAGTTCGTATGCCCGAGGCAAGGGCAAGAGAGGAGACCGAGGGCTGGGAGCGGAGTTCAGAGAAAAAAGCAGCGCACTCAACGCGAGGAAAAGGGCCTCATCCCAACCCGCCGGCAGGGCAGCTCAAATGGGGCCGGCACTGCAGGAGTGCCGGCCGACGCCACGAGTCAAGAGCCATAGGTTACCGCCCCGACGCCGCATTGAGATGAGGCAAACAGCAAACCGGCCGGAAAGGGTGAGAAAACCGGCCGGCTTTTTCGGAACTGCCAATCAGAAGTTGTAGCTCAGGTTCACGCCGTAGGTGCGCGGTGCGGCGCGCACCGCATAGTCGCCGATCAACTGACCATTCTGCTGCACATAGTGGCGCTTGTCGGTGAGGTTGCGCCCCCACAGCTCCACGCCCCAGTTGGGGGTGGGGTGGTAGGCCACCGAGGCGTTGAACAGCCCGAAGGACGGTTGCTTGAGCCGGTTGTCCGACTCGAAGTAGTAGCCGTCGTTGTAGCTGTACAGGCCGGTCACACGCAGCTCGCCCATGTCGCCCACTGGCATGCGCCAGGAGGCACCGATATTGCCGGCAAACTTCGGCGCCAGCGGCGTCTTGTTGCCCTTGGCATCGATTTCACCCGGCGCGCCGCCACCGATGAGGCTGAACGGCAGGGACGTCGGATCGAGTGTCGGCGCATTGGGGAAGTCGGCGAACTCGGACTTGAGATAGGTGGCGGAGCCGAACAGGCTCAGGCCGTCCACCACGATGGCCTCGAACTCCACTTCCAGACCGTCCACTTCCACTTCGGCGGCATTGAGCAGCGTCTGTTGGCCGGCCCCCACCACCGCGCGTACCTGATAGTCGTCGATCTCGTAGCGGAACGCGGCGGCGTTGAGACGCAGACGGTTGTCCAGCAGCTCCGACTTGATACCGATTTCGAAGGCATCGATGGTCTGTGGCTCCACCCTGCGCCAGGGTGCCGCATTCATGCCGTGGAGGCCCGACTTGAAGCCACGGTTGTAGGAGGCGTAGATGTTGACGTTGTCGGTGAGGTCGTGCCGAATGGCCAGCCGCCAGGTGGGCTCCCGGTCCGTCGCCGAGTCGTTGCGACCCTGTATGGGTATCTCCCCCGGAATAAACGGGCTGGTCAGAACCTGACTGCCGTCCAGTTTCACCTCGTCCCGCGTGTAGCGCAGGCCGGCGGTGACGCGGGTGGCCGGCGTCAGTGCATAGCCCACCTCACCGAAGACGGCCCAGGATTCGGTTTTCTGTTCCACGGTATCCACCAGCACCGACCCTGGCACGCCGGTACTGGCATCAATCAGAGTTCCCGAGGTGGTCTGCGGGTTCAGGTCCACCGTCGAGTTGAGGTAGAAAACCCCCATCTGCCAGCTGAACGGCTCGGTGTCGCTGGAGGACAGCCGGAACTCCTGCTGCCAGGACTCGGTTTCACCGTCCAGACCGATGCCCAGAATCGGCAGAGGGCCGTTATCCACGTCCACGCCGCTCTGGTTGGTCAGGTTGCGGGTGGCGGTAATGCTGGTCAGTGTCGCCCAGTCGAGGTCGAACTCGGCGGTCAGGCTGGCGCCCCACACGCGCATGCGGGTATTGGTGGGGAAGTCGTGCTCCACATCGTAGCCGTCACCGCTGTAGGTGCGTCCCGGCTGCCAGGTGGTCGGGTCGGCGAAGTCGGCTGCTGTGTACGCGCGGCTCCAGCCGACGGCCCCGGCCGGCAGGTGCCAGAGGTTGCCCTTGTCGGTGGACACCTTCATGTAGTCGCCCGCCAGCGTGAATCGGGCGGTATCCGTCGGCGTCCAGATGGCCTTGGAGCGTACCCCGTAATGCCAGTCCCGGCCCACATCCGAGCCGGTATTGACGTTTTCGCCCCAGCCCTTGCCCTGATCGGCGGTGGTGACAGCGATGTCGGCCACCAGGTCGTCGGTGAGTCCGCCGCCCACATAGGCCTGGGTGGTCACCCGATCGTAGTTGGCGTAACCCACCTTGACCCTGGCTTCCGTTTCCTGGGTCGGATCGCGGGTGATGACGTGCACCAGGCCACCGGACGAGTTGCGGCCGAACAGGGTGCCCTGCGGCCCCTTGAGCACCTCGACGCGGTCGATGTTGTTGAACTCCATGACCGACTGGAACAGGTCGGGCATGAACACGCCGTCCACGTAGAAGGCGTTGGCACCCTCCTCACCAAAGCCGGCGTTGGTGTTGCCGACGCCGCGGATGAAGAAGATACCGGACGGGCCCGAACTGGTGTACTGCACACTGGGCACCACTTCGGGCAGCGCGATGGTGCCCGCGACGCCGCGGTGCTCCAGCGCATCGGCGGACAGCGCGACCACCGAGATCGGCACGTCCTGCAGGCTTTCCTGGCGCCGCTGGGCCGTGACCACGATCTCCTCCAGGGCGGCCAGCCGTTGTCGGGGCTGGTCTTCCTGGGCGGCCGTTGTACCGACGAATCCGACACTGCCAGCGGCCACGATCGCGGCCGGCAGCAGTGCTTGCCTGAACAGTTTCAGAGACGGTTGTTGCATGACAGCTTCTCCTCTTTCTTAAAGTTATGTTGCTGGTGGTACCACGATAGGGTTTCCGGCTAGCGGACACCCCGACGTACATCAATTACTCGTTATTGTTCATGTGTCGAAACCATGACTGGCGCTGGTGGTGCCCACTGTGATGCGGCGATCACGGGGCAAGAGTTGCGCCAGACTATCCACCGGCAAGCACCAGACCGAATTCGTCCCGCGGGCTGAGCGGCACCTGCACGCCGTCCGCCAGGTCCGTGATGCGATCCATATGCGCGGCAATGTCCTCGGCGGTGGCGGGCACATCGCGGGGCCCCTGCCAGCCGGGCGTCACGCCGATCACCACCCGTGCAATCCGACCGGCGCAGGCTGAGAAGAGTGCATGGGTGGAGGTGCAGGCCTCGCTCGCCAGATAGACCCCCAGCCCGGTGTTGGCTTCCGGGGTCATGGACCGGCCAACCGCAGCGAGCATACCCTTGGCGTGCTCCACATCCTCCGGATTCATCGACTCGGTGGCTTTCTCGGTCATGCGGCTGAAGGCGTTCGGCATGATCACGTTGCAGAGGATGCCGTGGGGCTCGCCTTCCAGCGCAAGGGTGTTCATCAGCCCGGTAATGCCCGCCTTGGCAGCGCCATAGCCGGACTGCATCCAGTTGCCGAACATGCCGGCACTCGAGGACGTGAACACCACGCGGCCATACCCCTGCGCCTTCATGTGCGGCCAGGCAGCGCGGGTCACGTAGTAGCTGCCCAGCAGATGCACCGCCAGCAGCGCCTGGAAGTCCTCTTCGCGACTGTCCTCGAAGGCGGCGGTGCGCATGGTGCCGGCGTTGTTGATAACGGCATCGATACGACCGAAGTGCTCCAGTGCAGTGTCGGCAATGCACCGGGCCCCGTCCGCGCTGGCGACGCTGTCACGGCTCGCCACGGCGCGACCGCCCGCCGCGCGAATCTCGTCCACCACCTGCTCGGCAAGATCACTGCCCCGGTCGCCCCCCTCGACGCTGCCACCGAGGTCATTGACCACTACGGCGCCACCGCGCCGGGCGATGTCGAGGGCATAGCTGCGCCCCAGACCACCGCCGGCACCGGTCACGATGGCGACCCGTCCGGCAAAAGATATCGCTGAGTCGCTCATACGGCATCCCACTCCAGCTCGAGGCGATCCACACCCAAGGTGCCGCCGGTGTGAAACTCGTAGCGGGAGCCGGGCACCATGCGGATGTTCCTGCAGCGCGACAGGACCGCGTGCAACACCGTGCGCAGCTCGCGGCGGGCCAGGTGGAGCCCCAGGCAGGCATGGGGGCCGCTGCCAAAACTGATGTGCCGCGGATTGCGGTCGATATCGAAGCGGTGGGGGTCGGCAAAGGCACGGGGGTCGCGGCCGGCCAGGTAGGTGGGCAGCAGCACCTCGTCGCCCTTCTTCATGAGAATACCGTTGAACACCACATCCTCCTTCACGGTGCGGTGGGGTGCGGCGACCGGGTACATGCGCAGGAACTCCTCCACCGCGCGCGGAATGTCGTCCGGATGGTCGCGCAGCCGATCCTGGAGCGCACGGTCACCGGCGAGGTGGCGGAAAATCCAGCCGAGGGTGCTGAGTACCGTGTCCAGGCCACCGATGTAGAGCAGAAACACCATGCCCAACATTTCACGCCTATCCAACGGCCTGCCGTCCGGCAAGGCACCGGAAACAATGCCACGCATGAGATCCGTGTCGGGATCGCTGCACTGCTGTTCGACAAAGCCCTCCAGGTACTTCATCACCGCCATCATGGCGCCGACGCGCTGACGGGGATCCGCAGCGCGCATCAGATCCCGCTCCCAGACAAGGAAGTCGGCGAGCATGTCCCGGGGCAGGCCCAGCAGGTCGAGAAAGATATAGGAGGGAAACTTCTCGGCGAAGTCGGCCATGAACTCGCAGGAGCCGCTGGCCGTGATCTCGTCGGTGAGGGTCCGACAGACCTTCTCGACCGCCTCATCCAGCGTACTGACCGCCTTGGGCGTGAAGAATGGATTGAGGATGCGCCGGTAACCGTAGTGCTCGGGCGGGTCGTACTCGAGCGGGTTCAGCTTGAGATCCATGCCCATGGCACCGAGATTCTTGCGATCGCTGGAGAAGTGCTCGTGGTCGATGAAGGCGGCCTGTATGTGCTCGTAGCGGGTCAACACCCAGCCCGGGTTGCCGAACACGATGCCGCTGGCCCAGACGATATCGGGACCGTCGTGCAACCGGCTGGCCGACACGTAGGGGTCTTCCAGTTCCCGGTTGAACTCGTCCACATTGCGATCCCACACCAGCGCTGCCGGGACGTGATCGGGTACTGCCTGGTTGGGGGTCTGGTCTGCTCTCATCGGACACTCCTGCCGTCGGTTGGATAGCGCTCGATGGACGAGCGCTCGATTGGATAGAGCTCGACACGCATCCGCGACGAGCCTTGTGGGGCCTCCGTTACCCGGGAGGTGCACCCGGAAGCGCGACATCCGGGGGCGCACGCGCCGCTGTGGTTGGACGTGCGGCTATGGGCCGACTTCCGCGATGTCATGGCGCCACCACGTGCACCCGGATGCCGTCCAGGGCTTCGGTCATGGGGATCTGGCAAGACAGCCGGGAGGTGGGGTAGCGCACCTCGGCCATGTCCAGCAGGTCGTCTTCCTGTGCGCCCATGGGGGGCAGCGACTCGAAAACCTCGGGGTCAAACCAGACGTGACAGGTGGCACAGGAACAGCAGCCACCACACTGGGCCAGGATCTCGTCGATGTCGTTGTCGCGCATCAGCGCCATCAGGGACGTACCTGCGGCTCCCTCGATGGGGGTTTCACTGCCGTCCTCATGGATCACGGTCAGTCGCGGCATGAAGGCCTCCTTGGTTTTTATGGATTCAATGGGTCAGCTGGAAGCGCCGACGCCCTCAGGTTGCGGCACACCGGTTCGCCCTGGTTTATGCTTACAATCACTGCCCGGCAAATATCTTTTCATTACAAAGTTCTTAGGCAAAAAAATCACACAGGGTTCGAGCCGCCCGGCCAACGCCCTGGGACCTTATCGGCGCCCTCCCCGGCATCCTCCTCAACGTCCATGGCGGTGCTGGCGGATCGCAGCACCTGCTCGAGCACGCCGATGTATTCCGCGAACCGCTCCCGGCCCTCATCCGTGAGGCAGCACAGGGTGCGCGGCCGCTTGCCGTCGAAGGATTTTTCAGTCACCACATAGCCCGCCTCTTCCAGCACCTGGAGGTGTCGGCTGAGATTGCCATCGGTCAGCGCACACAGCGCCTTGAGATCGGAGAACGCCACGCCCTCGGAACGGGACACCAGCGACGTCACAATGCCGAGACGGGCCTTCTCGTGGAAGACGCGGTCAAGGCCGCTGTAGGCATAGGGGGCTTCGGACTTTTGGTTGGCCATCATTCCTTTCTCGCACGACTGAAAACCACCGCCACGGCGATCTGCCCGACGGTCATGGGTACGCCCATCATCCAGGGCGACAGCGCCTGGGTCTGGGCGGCAAAGCCGAGTACGAGCAGACCGCACACCAGGTACCAGTAGGCCACCCACACGATCGCCCGCGGCATGCTGGCCACCGTCGAGAAACCCAGCAGGCCGATCAGCAACAGCCAGAAACCCGGCAACAGCCAGACCGTCTCAAGCGCAAAGGTGCAGATGATCCAGGTGACCATGATGCCCGCAGCGAGGAACGGCGTGACCTTCTGTACCGCAGCCCGCAGCAGCACACTCGCCATGCGACCGTGGATGCGCCGGGCCCGTGACGTGGAATCCACCGCCACCAGCGCCGATGAGGTGATGAACACCACCGCCCAGGCGGCAACAAAGGCGGCGCTCTCCTGCAACGGCGCGTGCAGGCTCTGCACCAGCGCCACGGCGAAGGCGAGCAGCGCCATCAGGGCGTTGAAACCCGGGGATATCGCCAGAAAACGGGTCGTCTCCATCAGCTGGGCCCGGATCTCGGAAATCTGTGACAGGGCAATATTGACGTCTTTCATGGGTGACCGATGACCTGTGGGTGATCACGTATTTATTCGAATGCTTTGCAATGCAGAGTATAAGGGCCTGAAGCGAGTGTCAACAACCGTCGTAGGTTTATTCAGGCAGGGCGCCGCATGAACAAGACGACCCCTGAAGAAGACTGCACTTGAAGAAGGCGGCTCACGAGTGAGCCGCCGAGTTCATCAGCCGAGTCTCTCAATAGCTGAAGTGGATATTGACCCCGTAGGTACGCGGTGCCGCTTGAACGGCCAGATCGGCCAACGCACTGCCGAGCTTCTGCACGTAGTAGCGCTTGTCGGTCAGGTTGCGCGCCCAGAACTCCACACCCCAGCTCTGACTCGGGTGATAGGCCACGGAGGCGTTGAGCACCCCGAAGGAGGGTTGCTTCAGGCGATTGTCGATCTCGAAGTAGTAGCCATCGTTGTAGCTGTACATCGCCGAGAGTCGCAGCTCGCCGGTGGGCCCTACGGGCATCAGGTAACTGCCACCCAGCGTACCGGCGAACCGGGGCGCCAGGGGCGTATCGTTGCCGGAGGCATCGCCGATACAGGTGGTCGCACCACCGGTCGGGGCACCGGTGCTCATGCCCGGTGCCGATCCGCCCGGGGTACAGACCGCCGGGTTCAGGTAGGAATGGGGGGCGAAGGGGAAACTGGAGAACTCGGACTTCAGGAAGGTTCCGGAACCGAACAGGGTCAGCCCATCCACCGGTACCGCCTCAAACTCGATCTCCAGCCCTTCCACTTCCACCGAGGCGGCGTTGAGCAACTGTGACTGTGCACCCACCCCGGTTGCAGCGCGCACCTGGTAATCATCGATCTCGTAATAGAAGGCCGCCACATTCAGGCGAAGCCGTCGATCAAACAGTTCGGATTTCAGGCCAATCTCGTAGGCGTCGATGGTCTGTGGGGCCACCGGGTCCCACGGATAGGCGTTGAGGGCGTAGACACCGGACTTGAAGCCGCGATTGTAGGAGGCGTAGATGTTGACGTCGTCGGTCAGGTCGTGCCGAAGGGCAAGCCGCCAGGTCAGCTCGTCGTCGGTCACCGAGTCCCGCCGCGTCAAGACAGAGACCGGGGTCTCACCAACCAGGCCCACCTGTCGGCCATCGAAGCTTCGGTCGTCACGGGTAAAACGCAGCCCCGCTGTCACTCGCGTAGCGGGCGTGAGCGCATAGCCCAGCTCCCCGAAGGGCCGCGTAGGACTTGGTGGTCTGTTTGGCAAAACTCTCGAGCCGCTCCAACGGCGCCAGGCCCAGACCTCGACTGATCTGGGGTAGCTGCTCCGCCGTCGAATAAAGATAGAACAACCCGGCCTGCCAACTGAAGGGGTCCACGTCGTTCGACGAGAGACGCACCTCCTGCTGAAAGGCTTCGGTTTCCACATTCAGGTCAATGGCGAAAAAGGGGACGGGCCCCGCATCGGGGTCGAGTTGACTGCGCATCTCGAGACGACGCATGCCGGAAATGCTGGTCAAAGTCGCCCCACCCAAATCGAAATCTGCGGTCAGGTTGAGACCGTAAACCTCTTGGCGCACGGAGTTCGGATCGTTGGTCACGGTGTCGAACCCATCACCGCTGGGCCTGGTGGTGCCACCCAGGCCCACGGAGCCGGGCGCGACATGATAGGTGGATGCCGTATCGTCGCTGATGTTCATGTATTCCCCAGAGAGGACGAACTTGCTGGTGTCCGTGGGCTCCCAGACCCATTTGGAGCGCGCACCCCAGTGCCAGGACTTGCCCACATGCGACCCGGTCAACTGGTTACGACCCCAGCCTTCACCCTGATCGGACACGGTGAAAGCGATATCGGCGGCCAGAGTGTCCGACAATGGCCCGGCGAAATACGTTTGAGCGCTGGTGGTATCGTAGTTGGCGTAACCCAGCGTAATGTCGGCCACGGTCTCCTGACCCGGCTCCCGGGTGATTACATGCACCAGCCCCCCGGAAGCGTTGCGCCCGAACAGGGTGCCCTGCGGCCCCTTGAGGACTTCGACGCGCTCGATGTTATTGAACTTCATCACCGCCTGGCTCAGGTCGGGCAGGAAGACGCCGTCCACATAGAAGGCGTTGGCGCCCTCCTCGCCGACACCACCGCTGGTATTGCCGACCCCGCGCACAAAGAAAATGCCGGATGGGCCGGAGCGGGTCAGCTGCACACTGGGTACCGCCTGGGGCAGATTGACGGTGACATCGATTCCGCGGTTTGCCAATTCGTCCGAGGACATGGCCACCACGGAAATGGGCACATCCTGAAGGCTCTCCTGGCGCCGCTGTGCGGTCACGATCACTTCCTCGAGGCCAGCGGGCCTGGCGCGAGCATCATCCTGGGCGTTGACGGCCAAGGCCGGAAACAAGGTACATACAGATGCCGCGGCAATCGCGAGCGGCAACTGCCGAAATGGCAAGCACGTTTGCATGGGAAAACTCCTGAACACAATCATTTTTATGGGTTATTGATGCCAGCCGACCAGCAAACCCTGCACGAGGCCGGGGCACCACGATAACCTAGGCCCCACTGCCCGAAGGGTCAAACCGGGCACCACCTGTTTGCGCGCAAAGACTAGAGCCATGCCCTCTGGAGGCTAGAACCGGGGCCGAACCAAGCACGACCACTCCGCTCAAGTTGGCGAAGAACCGGCCGATCTTCTGATGTAGATATAGCCCTGCGCGCCAAAAGAGGCCTCGGGTGCCTTCATGCTCCACGCGGCACGGGAATTCAATGTCCACCATCCAACCGATCACCCTCAGTTTCTCCCTTGCCCTGATCGCCAACGCGCCCAACGCGATGGTGCTGGTGGACCAGGAGGGCGCCATCAGCGCGATCAACACCGCCGCCGAGCGACTGTTCGGCTATGCACCGAATGAGCTGATCGGCCAGCCGATGGAAATACTGATGCCCGAGCACTTTCGGGCCAGCCATCAGCACATGCGCAACCACTATCTCAGCCATCCGCTACCGCGGCTGATGGGCAGCGGTCGCGATCTCAAGGGGTTGCGCAAGGACGGCAGCGAGTTCGATATCGAGGTGGGACTCAACGCCGTCTCCACGCCGGAGGGCCTGAACACCCTGGCCTCATTGTCGGACATCACCAGCCGCAAGACCGCCGAGAAACGGGAAAAACTCAGCCGGGACCTGTTTGACGCCATCTTTCGCAGCTCGCCGTTCTGTATCATCACGACCGACACTCATGGCGTGATCACCGCAGCCAATCCGGCGGCCGAACGGCTATTGTGGTACACCATGGATGAGCTGGTGGGACAGAGTGCACTGGAACTGATTCACGAACCCGAGACGGTACGGCGGCATGCCGAAGCGCTCAGCCACGAGCTCAACGAACCGGTGGCTGCGGACAACCGCATCCTGACCCATTTCGCCCGGCTCGGCGGCTCGGAGGAGATCGACTGGCAGTACCTGCGCAAGGACGGCACGGCGATCCCCATCAAGCTGACCACCACCGCGCTGCACGACCAGAACGGCTATATCGTCGGCTTCCTCGGCATGGCCTACGATCTCACCAGCCAGCGCCGCACGCAGCGCTACATCAACCACATCGCCCTGCACGACGAGCTCACCGGCCTGCCCAATCGCACCCAATTCTTCAACCGCCTGGCCACGGCGACGGAAGTCCACCGCGAACAGGAAAGCCGGCTCGCGGTCCTGCTGGTGGACCTCGACAACTTCAAGCGTTTCAACGATTCACTCGGACACAACACGGGTGACCAGATCCTGCTGCACGTTGCCAGCGAGCTGAAGCGCAGTGTCGACGAGGAGGTGCTGGTGGCCCGCATGGGTGGCGACGAGTTCGTGATGCTGATCGAGGATTGCAGCGATGAGCGCTCGCTGACCCGGCTTGCCGAAACGGTGATTCGACGCATCAGCACCCCGATGTCCGTGGGTCGACATACCCTCAAGATCACACCGAGCGTCGGCATCGCGCTGTTCCCGGATCACGCCGCGGACCCGGACACCCTGATGGCCCGGGCAGATACCGCCATGTACGCCGCCAAGGAACGCGGCCGCAGCAATTTCCAG
>JBJHAZ010000012.1:0-18550 GCA_050485225.1 Gammaproteobacteria bacterium | reverse complement strand
GCGTTGCCCTTGGCCTGCCGCCGGCGCTTCCGCTCCTGATCAAGCCTCATCGGGGCGCATCATGCGCGTGAAGTCGGCCAGCTCGCCGATCTTTTCCCGGGCCAATCCCGAACCGATGGCATCCTGCGCCAACGCAACGCCCTGCGCAAGGCTGGCGGCCACATCGGCAGCGTAGAGCGCCGCCCCGGCATTGAGCGCCACCATGTCGCTGGCCGTTTCGGCCTCGCCACCCTTGCTGAAAGCCTTGCGGATCAGCGCCAGGCTCTCGCCGGCATCCCCGACCACCAGCGTATCGAGGGGAGCAGCGGTCAGGCCGAAGTCTTCCGGACGGATGCGGTATTCGCTGATGTCACCACGATTGAGCTCCACCACGTCCGTGGGCGCCGCGATGCTGATCTCGTCGAGGCCGTCCTCGGAATGCACCACCAGGACGTGCTCGGCGCCCAGCACCCTGAGCACCTCGGCAATGGGCCGCAGCCACTGGCGGTCGTAGACGCCGAGCAGCATCTTCCGGACGCCGGCGGGGTTGGACAACGGCCCCAGCAGGTTGAACATGGTGCGCACACCGAGCTCCCGTCGCGGCCCCACGGCGTACTTCATGGCCGAGTGGTGGTTGACCGCAAACATGAAGCCCACGCCCACCTCATCGACGCAGCGGGCCACTTCGTCCGGTGTCAGGTCGAGCCGCACGCCCGCGCTTTCCAGCAGATCGGCGGCCCCACTCTTGCTGCTCACCGCGCGGTTGCCATGCTTGGCCACCCGGCCGCCAGCGGCGGCCACCACAAAACTGCTGGCGGTGGACACATTGAAAATGGAGGAGCCGTCGCCACCGGTGCCGACGATATCCACCAGGTGCTCACCGCCGATACTGACCGGCAGGGCCAGTTCGCGCATCAGCTCCACGGCACCGGCGATCTCGTCGACGGTTTCGCCCTTCATGCGCAGCGCCACCAGCAATCCGCCGATCTGGGCGTCGGTGGCACCGCCGGACATGACGATGCCGAACACATCACGCATCTCGGCACGGGTCAGATCCTTGCGCTCCAGCAGGCGGGCGATGGCGTCCTTTATCTCCATGATCCGTTCTCCAGCTCGAGGAAGTTGGCCAGCAACCGGTGGCCGTGCTCACTGAGGATCGACTCGGGGTGGAACTGGACCCCCTCGATGGCGAATTCGCGGTGGCGCACCCCCATGATCTCGTCGATTTCGCCGGTCTCGGTCTCGGTCCACGCGGTGATCTCGAGACACTCGGGCAGGGTGTCCTTCTCAATCACCAGCGAATGGTAGCGGGTGGCGGTAAAGGGGTTGGTCAGGCCGCGGAAGACGCCCACATCGTTGTGGTGGATCAGCGAAGTCTTGCCGTGCATCACCTGGCGCGCGCGCACCACCCGGCCACCGAAGGCCTGGCCGATACTCTGGTGGCCGAGGCAGATACCCAGTATGGGCACCCTGCCGGCGAAGTGCTTGAGCACCGGCACGGATACCCCGGCCTCGTTGGGCGTGCAGGGGCCGGGCGAGATCACGATCTTCTCCGGCGCCAGCGCCTCGATCTCGGCCACCGTGAGTTCGTCATTGCGAATCACCCGGACGTCCGCCTTGAGCTCGCCGAGGTATTGGACCACGTTCCAGGTGAAGGAATCGTAGTTGTCGATCATGAGTATTCTGGACATCAATAGCCCTGTACTGTCCGCCTGTGACTGACGCTTTGCCGGCGCGATTGTACCACGCGCACCGGATCGGCCACCCCCTGACGGGGCGATTGTCCGCGCGGCGCGGGTGCCACATAGCGGCGCTAGTGGCCGTTCATACGCGAGCACCGCACCAACAGGGGCCGGGGCTACCCCAGGCTCACACCCTTGACCAGCGCATACACCGGCATCCCGGGCGCCAGTGCCAAGCGCTCACGGGAACGGCGCGTGATGCGGGACAGAAGTCGCTCGCCCCCGGCATCCAGATGCAGCAGGGCGTGGCCCGGGTTGGGGTCAGCGCTGATAGCGGCGATGGTCACGGCGAGACAGTTGTTGACGCTGGAATCCGGGGGAGGACTCAGCGCAATGGCCACATCCCGCGCCAGAATACGCACCCGCTGCCGATCACCCGGCACCCCTGCCACACGAGACACCCACAGGGTGCCGGCGCGGCAGGTGAGTTCGCTGAGATGATGGGCGTCGTCATGACCGACCACGGTGGCGTCGATCACCGAGGAGGCCTGCTCGCTGTGGGCCAATGGCAGGTCGGCGCGGGTCAACAGGTTCTGCAGATCGCCCTGGGCCAGCACCCGGCCCTGCTCCAGCAGTACCATGTGGTCGGCCAGCCGGGCGACTTCACCGATCTGATGACTGACGTAGATCACCGGGATATCCAGGCCGGTATGCAACTGTTCCAGGTAGGGCAGAATCTCCGCCTTGCTGGCCTCATCCAGGGAGGCCATGGGCTCGTCCATCAGCAGGAGCTCCGGACTGGTGAGCAGGGCGCGGGCCATGGCCACCCGCTGGCGCTGGCCGCCGGACAGCTGATCCGGGTAGCGATCCAGCAATGCCGCCAGACCGAGCAGTTGCACCGTGGCCTCGATCTCCACCTTGCGCGCACTGGCGGCGATACGGCGATGGCCATAGCGCAGATTTTGCCGCACGGTGAGGTGCGGAAACAGATTCGCCTCCTGGAACACATAGCCCAGTGGGCGTCGGTGGGTGGGCAGGAAGGTGGCGCCGTCCTGCCAGCACCGGCCATTGATGTAGAGACGCCCCTGCGGCGCCCGCTCCAACCCCGCCAGACAGCGCAGGACCGTGGTCTTGCCGGATCCGGAAGGGCCGAACAGGGCGGTGACACCCCTTGGCGGAACGGTAAAGTCCACATCCAACATGAAGCCCGCGCGCTCGAGCCGGAAGCTGGCCTCCAGGGTCACTGGATCACCCCCACCACCCGGAAGCGCTTGTTCAGCGCATAGACCGACAGCAGCATGACAAAAGCCAGCACCAGCAATACCAGGGACAGGCTGTGGGCGGCGGCATAATCCATCGCCTCCACATGGCCATAGATGGCAATGGAGGCCACCTGGGTCTGGCCGGGGATGCTGCCGCCGATCATCAGCAACACGCCGAACTCCCCGAGGGTGTGGGCGAAGGAGAGCACGGCGGCGGTGAGGAAGCCGCGCCGTGCCAGTGGCACCACCACGGTTACAAAACGATCCAGCGGCCCGGCGCGGAGGGTCGCCGCGGCCTCCAACGGGCCGCGCCCGAGGCTCTGAAAGGCATTCTGCAGCGGCTGAACCACGAAAGGCAGGGAGTACACCATGGAGCCGATCACCAGACCGGTAAAGGTGAAGGCCAGGTGGCCGACGCCGATGCTGTCGAGAAAACCACCGACCGCGCCCCGAGGCCCTAGCAGGATCAGCAGATAAAACCCGATTACCGTAGGGGGCAGCACCAGCGGCAGCGCCACCAGGGCCTCGGCCACCACCTTGAACCGGCTGCGACTGTGGGCCAGCCACCAGGCCAGCGGCAGGCACAGCAGCAACAGCAATCCGGTGCTGATCAACGCCAGTTTCAGGGTCAGCTGCAGGGCCACCCAATCGGCCTCGCCCAGCCACGGCATGGCAATCACCTACTCGCCGGGCAGCACGAAACCGTATTCGCGCAGGATACGGCGCGAATCGTCGTGGCCCATGAAGTCGGCAAAACGGTGGGCGGCGGCGTTGTTGGCCGCCCGCCGGGTAATGACAAAGCCCTGGGACAGAGGTTGGTGCAAGCTGTCGTCAATCAGGGAGTGCCCACCCTGCCCGGCTATCTCCGGGTTCAGCGCCAGCGACAGGGCAATGATGCCCACCTCGGCGGCACCACTCTGCACCAGCTGCATGGCGTGGGCAATGTTCTCGCCATAGACAAGTCGTGGCTCCAGCACCTGCCAAAGACCCACCGACTGCAGCGCTTCCCGGGCACGTGCCCCGTAGGGGGCGTGGCGTGGGTTGGCGATGGCGATACGGCGAAATTCCGGCCGCTGCAGATCGCTCAGCGTGAGCGTGGTGGCACCCACCGAGTCGCTCCAGATCACGATCCGTCCGAGGGCGTAGGGCATCACCTCGCCGGCCACATGGCCGGCCTGCTGCAGGGCCTCCGGGTAGGCGATGTCGGCGGAAAAGTACAGATCAAAGGGGGCGCCATGCTCGATCTGAGCCCGAAAACGGCCTGATGAACCATAGATCACCTCAACGGCCTCATCGGGGTGCTCGTTCTTAAAATTGGCGACGATCTCGTCCATGGCAAAGCGCAGGTCGGACGCGGCGGCAATCCGCAGCGGCTCGGCGGCACGAGCTTGGCTCGCCATGGCCAGCGCCATCCCCAGCACCAGTACCGGCAAAAGGCCCCGTAGAAGCCTTGCGAGACGCGGGATGGCGCCGGTCGCGACGATCCTGTCCGGCAACTGCGCCAAGCCCGACCCGATGGCCGCTATCCGGTGCTGAGGCCTGCGCCTTCGCAGTTCCGGAATGGTGACAGTGTTGATCATGTGGCTTGTACTCGATCCTGTTGAGGCAGACCAGCGGCGCGGGCGGCGCCCCCACGATGCCGCCGCCGGTGTTGCCAACCATATCAGATCCGCGCCGAAGCGAATCGGCAAAAGAGCCGGGATCGGTCGTAGCGTTCGGGCTGTCACAAAATATTGGGTACGGGCTGACGTATACTCGGTCGGGAACCCATCAGCCCGGCACAGGAAGCGATCATGAGCACCATTCATTTTGTAGGCGGCGAGAAAGGCGGCGTGGGCAAGTCCGTCGTGGCGCGCGTCTTGTCCCAGTATTTTCTCGACAACGGTCTGCTGTACGCCGGATTCGATGCCGATCAGTCCCACGCCACCCTGACCCGCTACTACCCCGAGTTCACCCAACCGATCGTGATCGACGATTTCACCAGCATCGACCAGATCGTCGAGCGGGCCACGGACGATGAGGAAAAGCAATTGCTGATCGACCTGCCCTCGCAAAGCCAGCGCTTTCTGGACCGCTGGCTGGAAGACAGCGGCGTGCTCGAGATGTGCGACGAACTGGGTATCCGCACGGTGTTCTGGTATGTGGTGGACGGTGGCCGGGATTCGGTGATGCTGCTCGACGCCTTCCAGCAGAAATATGGGGCGCAGATGCCCTTTGTGGTGGTGCGCAACCACGGTTGTGGCAGCGACTTCGGTGACGTGGACGCGGTGTTGGCGCAAGGCAGTGCCGGTTCGCAAGACAGCACCAGCCGCCTGGTGGGCGTGGTGGACATCCCGGAGCTGCACAACGCCACCCTGCACCGCATCGACAAGCGGGCACTCAGTTTCTGGACAGCCATCAACATCAAGCGCAGCGACGACACGCATCTGAGCATGATGGAGCGCCAGCGCACCCGGGTGTGGCTGCGCAAGGCGTTCCAGTCCATCGGCGGGGTATTCGAGCGCATTTGAGGAAGCCCGCCCGCCGCAGGACGCGGCGGGGCGAGACGGTCATTTCAGGAGCCGGTGCTGGCGCCGTCCCGGGGCAGCACCATGGCGGCGGCCCGGAACACCGCTCGCGCCTTGTTCATGGTCTCCTTCCACTCCAGCGCCGGCACCGAGTCGGCGACGATACCGCCACCCGCCTGCACGTACAGCTTGCCGTCCTTGATCACCGCCGTGCGGATGGCAATGGCGGTATCCATGTTGCCGTGCCAGCCGAGGTAGCCCACGGCGCCGCCGTAGATGCCGCGCTTGACCGGCTCCAGCTCGTCGATGATTTCCATGGCGCGAATCTTGGGCGCCCCCGAGAGGGTGCCCGCCGGCAGCGTGGCCCGCAGCACGTCCAGCGCACTGGTGTCGCCCTTGACCTGTCCGGTGACGTTGGAGGTGATGTGCATCACATGGGAAAAGCGCTCCACCACCATCTGCTCGGTGACCCGAACGGAGCCGATCTCGGCCACCCGGCCCACATCGTTGCGACCCAGGTCGATCAGCATCAGGTGCTCGGCGATCTCCTTGGGATCGGCGAGCATCTCGCGCTCCATCTCCATATCCTCCGCCTCGGTGCGGCCGCGACGGCGGGTGCCGGCGATGGGGCGCACCGTGACCTCGCCGTCCTCGAGACGGGCGAGAATCTCCGGCGAAGAGCCGGCGATCTGGAAATCACCGAGATCGAGAAAGAACAGGTACGGCGAGGGATTGAGATTGCGCAGTGCCCGGTACAAGTTGAAGGGTTCGGCGGGGAACGGTAGCGTCAGCCGTTGTGACGGCACCACCTGCATCACATCACCGGCCTGGGTGTACTCCTTGATGCGCTCCACGGCCGCCTCGTAACCGGCCTGCCCCAAACTCGACACGAAGGCGTCCTCGGGCACGCCGCCCTCGGCCAGGCTGATGGGCGGCAGTTCCGGCGCTGGCCGGTGCAGGCGCGCCTCGATCCGGTCGAGCCGTTGCTGGGCCTGCTCCCAGGCGTCGGACTGGGTCGGGTCGGCGTGGACGATCAGGATCAGCTTACCGGCGAGGTTGTCGAACACCACCACCTCGTCGGACACCATCAGGAGGATGTCCGGCACGCCCAGCTCGTCGGGCGGGGTGGTGGCACGCAGGCGTGGCTCCACATAGCGCACCGTGTCGTAGCCGAAGTAACCCACCAGCCCGCCACTGAAGCGCGGCAGGCCCGGCACCTCCACGGTGCGGTAACGCTGTTGGAACTGCTCGACAAAGGCCAGCGGGTCCTCCTGCGTCACGGTCTCGAGCACTTCGCCATCGCGGCTCACCGTAGCCGTCTGGCCGAACACCCGCAACACCGTGCGGCAGGGCAGCCCGATCATGGAGTAACGCCCCCATTTCTCGCCGCCCTGCACCGATTCGAAGAGGTAGGAATAGGGGCCACGGGCCAGCTTGAGGTAACTGCTGACGGGGGTTTCAAGATCGGCGAGAATCTCTCGCGAGACGGGGATCAGGCCCTGTTGGCTGCGGGCCAGCTCGGCAAACTGGGATGGGGTCATGAGGTGTATCCTGCAGGTCTGTCCGGTAGTCAGGCTGGCCTTCACTCTGGACCAGCACGGTGTGCCGCCTGCGTCAGGCAGCGCGCATCGCTCAGGGACGCCATCGCCAGGAGTGGCGGCCGGGACAGAACAGCCCGGGACAGATCGGAAAGGACCGGTGCAGGTTCACGGCTGCCTCCAATGGGGGAAGCCGGCATTCTAATGGATTATCACAGGGCGGGAAACCCGAACCCCAAGCCGACACCAGCGGACCCTGTGCTCTCAACCCCCACCCTGGCGAGCGCACCAGGGGGCCGATGAGTGGTCATTTTTTTAACTCTCCATTCAATCGCTTATCGGCCGCCATCGCGTTTTCTTTAGCCCCCTGAAGACGCCGATAACAACGCCTCCAGCCCCCCTATTCCTTCCGCTCGCAAAACCCCGCCGCCCGTAGACTGTGCGGCCGACGGGAGGCACTGCCCATGGCTTGCGTGCGTCCCGACTCCAAGCAACCCAAAGCAAAATGGAATGTACGATGAGACTGCAAACATCCTTGCGCACTACCGTCGCTTTCGCGGCGCTGGCCATTGGCAGCCAGCAAGTCCTCGCCGCCCCTGACCTGCGCGTCAGCGGCTTCGGCACCCTGGGCTACGTCACCACCAACACCAACGACGCCGAGTTCCGCTCCGGCCCCCGCCAGGACAAGGGCGCCACCAAGTCCGACGGCGACTGGGGTGTCGACAGCCGACTGGGCCTGCAGGCCAACGTCACTTTCAACGATATGTTCTCGGCCGTAGGCCAGCTGTACATCAGCCGCCGCGACGGCGACTCCTCGCCGGAAGCCGAGTGGCTGTTTGTCCAGGCCAACGTATCTGACTCGGTTAGCCTGCGCGCCGGTCGCATGGTGATGCCGACCTTCCTGCTGTCCGACTTCCGTCACGTGGGCTATGCCCAGCATTGGATCCGCACTCCGGTCGAAGTGTACAGCGCGTTCAACACCACTTCTTTCGACGGTGTTCAGGCCATCTTCCGTCATCACATCAACGGCTACAACCTGACGGCTCAGCTGTCTGCCGGTGTTACCGATGACGAGAAGATCTACGGTCGGCAAGGCGGCCTGCTCCTCGAGATCGACGAAAAAAGTGACGAACTGTACTCAGTCGCGATGACCGTGGAGCGCGATTCCTGGAAAGCTCGACTCGGACATACCCAGAAACGGGGCGTGGAAACAGTACTGGCGAAGGATATTGTCGTCCAAGGCTTTACGGCGCTCCCTGCGGGAGCAACTTTCGCAACCGGCGATGACAAGTTCACCAGTGTCGGTCTTCAATACGACGATGGCAGCCTCCTGGCCATGTCCGAGTACATCTGGCGGCGCTGGAGCGAAAGTGGGACCAGTGGCAACTTTGACGCCGAGGCCTTCTACGTGACCTCTGGCTACCGATTCGGCCCGGTCATGCCCTACGCCACCTACTCACAAATGAAGCCTCAGGGCCAAGGTTACTCCGGTCCCCGTGACACACGTAAAACCCGTGCCGTCGGCGTTCGCTGGGATATCGTGCGCAACCTGGCGTTCAAGGCTCAGTACGAGGAAGTCACTGGCGGTGTGGGTGACCAGCTGATGGGGCTTACCCCCACCTTCAACATCGACCAGCCCAAAACCCGCGTCTACAGCGCCGCACTCGACTTTGTCTTCTAAGGAGCCGTCATGAGCACGTTCAAATCTTTGATTGCAGCAACACTGCTCGGCCTGCTCTCCAGCTTCGCCGTGGCAGACATCGTGGTGATCGGCCATCCGTCGGCGGACCCGCTGACCAAGAGCCAGGTTGCAGACCTCTACCTCGGTCGCACCCGGGGCAGCACCCTGATCGATCAGCCGGAAGGCAGTGACATCTACGGGAGCTTCTACGAGCAGGCCACCGGTCGCAGCGTGGCCCAGGTCAAGTCCACCTGGGCCCGCCTGGTGTTCTCCGGCAGCGCCCAGGCGCCACAGCAGCAGCCCAACTCGGCGGCGGTCAAGAGCGCCGTGGCCGGTGACCCTCGGGCTATCGGCTATATCGAGAAGTCCGCCGTGGACAGCTCGGTCAAGGTTCTTCTGGAACTGAACTGAACTGACCCACCCCAGCCGGCCCGCATGCGGGCCGGCACTTTTTCTGCTCCACCCCGGCTCCCCTGACAGGAGACACACCGATGAAGTTTCGAACCAAGATATGGATGTTGCCGGTG
Organism: Gammaproteobacteria bacterium; assembly: GCA_050485225.1. Lineage (GTDB taxonomy): Bacteria > Pseudomonadota > Gammaproteobacteria > Pseudomonadales > Porticoccaceae > JBJHAZ01. The sequence goes on along the minus strand of JBJHAZ010000012.1, from coordinate 9,374 downwards.
AGTGCCGCACTGGTGTTCATTGTCGGCCTTTCCGTCAGCTTTCTGGTGGGCACCCGCACCTCGTCTGCCATCGACCAGCTGCGTGAGGTGGACAACCCCTACCTGATGGAAATCAACCAGATCGACCGTTATCTGGAAAGCTACCGAATTCAACTCCAGGCCGCGGCCGCCGAAGGCGACATCCACGCCCTGGACGCCGTCGACGACGTGCACCGGCAAGTGCTCGACCGGATCGACCGCGCCGCAGCGATCCCCGGCAAGGCCACCATCGCCGGCGAGCTGCGCGATGCCTATACCCGCTATCAGAACGCCGCCCTCGGCGCCACACGCGCCATGCTGGGCCAGGGGGAACTGGGCAACTTCATCACCGACATGCAGACCCACCAGGCCACCCTGAGCAGTCTGATGGAGCAGGAGATGGCCGCCGCCGCACAGGCCACCCTCGACCGCCAGGCCGCCGCCGATCGCGGCGTTTCCACTGGGCTGGTCATCAACCTGCTGACCGGCTTGATGGTGCTGGCCGTATTGGGCGGCGCCTCCTGGTTCACCATCAACTCGGTATGGGCCGAACTGGGCGACGAACCCAGCCGTCTGCGCGACGCCATGAAGCGGGTTGCCGACGGCGACCTCAGCACCGACCTCGCCGTCGCCGCCAACGACAAGGGCTCGCTCAACAAGAGCGTGCAACAGATGGTGATCACCCTGCGGGAGATCATCGGCCAGATCCGCGAATCCACCGACTCCATCAGCCTGGCGTCCTCGGAAATCGCCTCCGGCAACCAGGACCTGAGCTCGCGAACCGAAACCACCGCCGGCAACCTGCAGCGCACCGCCGCCGCCAGCGAGGAGCTGACCGTGACCGTCGGCCAGACCGCCGATTCCGCACGCCAGGCGAACCAGCTGGCCTCGTCCGCCGCCGATGCGGCCTCACGCGGGGGCGACATCGTCCACCAGGTGGTCACCAATATGGGCGAGATCGACGAATCCTCGCGCAAGATCGCCGAGATCATCGGTGTGATCGACGGCATCGCCTTCCAGACCAACATCCTGGCGCTCAATGCCTCGGTGGAAGCGGCCCGCGCCGGCGAGCACGGCCGCGGTTTCGCGGTGGTCGCCGGCGAGGTCCAGTCACTGGCCCAGCGCAGCGCCTCCGCCGCCAATGAGATCAAGGCGTTGATCAACGCTTCCAGCGAGAAAGTGGTCAGCGGCACCCAGCTGGTGCAGGGCGCCGGCTCGGCGATGGAAGAGATCATGGAGGGCGTGCAGCGCGTCACCGACATCATCGGCGAGATCAGCGCCGCCGCCGGCGAGCAGGCCACCGGCCTCGGTTCGGTCAACGAATCCGTCGCCGAGCTGGACAACATGACCCAGCAGAACGCGGCGCTGGTGCAGGAGTCGGCGGCAGCGGCCGCAAGCCTGAGCGAGCAGACCGAACGCCTGGCCCGGGTGGTGGCGGCGTTCCGGCTCAACCACGACCGTGACACCGCCGAGGCACGCCAACCGGCGCCCCGGGCCACCGCGCCACGCACGGCGGCAGCCCGTCCTTCAAAGCCGGCGGCGGAGCCCGTGGATGAGTGGGAAGAGGACTGGGAGGACTTTGCAGCAACAGAGCAGGGACCCGCACCGCGCCGGCAGGCTTCCTGAGTCCGGCCCGGCGGGCCAGGCCTCGACAGGCGACAGGGCGGCACGGTGGTGCCGCCTTTTTCATGTCCAGCCGTGAGGCGGATCGTCAGGCGTCGGAGCCCACGCGGGCCAGCTGCTCGCGCATGGCCGCGATGGCCCCGGCGTAATCGCCGCCATTGAAAATGGCCGAGCCGGCCACGAAGGTATCGGCGCCGGCAGCGGCGATCTCGCCGATGTTCTGCGCCGTGACGCCGCCGTCCACCTCGAGGCGGATATCCCGCCCCGACTCATCGATCAGCGTGCGCGCCGCCCGGATCTTGTCGAGCACCCCCGGGATGAACTTCTGGCCACCGAAGCCGGGGTTCACCGACATCAGCAGCAGCACATCGATCTTGTCGAGCACATGGCGCACCGGCTCCAGCCCGGTGGCCGGGTTGAGCACCAGCCCGCTCCTGCAGCCGCGATCACGAATCAGCTGCAGGGAGCGATCCACATGGCGCGAGGCCTCCGGGTGAAAGGTAATCCAGGAGGCCCCCGCATCGGCGAACATGCCGATCAGGTCATCCACCGGCTCCACCATCAGGTGCACGTCGATGGGCGCCGTGATGCCGTAGTTGCGCAGCGCCTTGCACACCCCGGGACCGATGGTGAGATTGGGTACGTAGTGATTGTCCATCACGTCGAAGTGGACCACATCGGCGCCGGCCGCCAGCACGGCGTCCACTTCTTCGCCCAGGCGGGCAAAGTCCGCCGACAGGATCGAAGGTGCGATCAGATAATCGGTCATGGTTGCAAACCCCATCGTTGTCGGCCGCCCATCAGGCGGGCTGCCGGTACCAGTGTAGAAGCCCGTTCATTCTGCTGCAGGAGCCCACTCCGTGGGCGAGCAATCCGGTGGCCTCCGTGCGCTCAGGCCCCCTCCTCCAGCTCGGCCCAGCGCTCGATGGCGGCTTCCAGCTCGTCGTTGAGCCGCGAGGCCTGCTCGAGTACCGGCGCGATTTCTTCCTGGGACTGCTGGTAGAACTCGGGCGCGCCAATCCGTGCCTGCAGCGCCTCGATCTGCAGCTCGAGCGCCTCGATGCGGCCCGGCAGGCTGTCCAGTTCGCGCTGATCCTTGTAGCTCAGCTTCTTCCGGGCCGGTTTCGGGGGTTCGGAGGCCGCCGGGGGCGGAGATGGAGGCGGCGTCTCGGCGGTGCGGGGTCGGTCGAACTTCCGCGACACCAGTGAGCCGCCGCGGGCCGTCCAGTCGGAGTAACCGCCCACATACTCGGCCACGCGCCCTTCGCCCTCCAGCACCCAGACGCTGGTGACCACATTGTCCATGAACTCCCGGTCGTGGCTCACCAGCAGCACGGTGCCCTCGAATTGCAGCAGGATTTCCTCCAGCAATTCGAGCGTCTCCATATCCAGGTCGTTGGTGGGCTCGTCGAGCACCAGCAGGTTGGCGGGCTTGCTGAACAGCTTGGCCAGGATGGCGCGGTTCTGCTCGCCACCGGACAGGGCGCGCACCGGGGTGCGGGTGCGCTCCGGGGTGAACAGGAAGTCGCCCAGGTAACTGATGGCGTGGCGCTGCTTGCCGTTGATCTCGATGAACTCGCGGCCGCCGCAGATGTTGTCGATCAGGTTCTTGTCGGGGTCGAGCGCGGCACGCAGCTGGTCGAAATAGGCTACTTCCAGGCGACTGCCGAGGGTCACGGTGCCGCGGTCGGGCGTCAGCTCGCCGAGCAGGATTTTCAGCAAGGTGGACTTGCCCGCGCCATTGACGCCGATCAGGCCGATGCGGTCGCCGCGCATCACCTTGGACGAGAAATCCCCGACCACCACCTTGTCGCCGTAGGCCTGATGGATGTGCTCCAGCTCCGCCACGATCTTGCCGGAAGCCGAGGCGGACTCCACATTGAAATTGGCCACGCCCTGCCGCTCGCGGCGCTCGGCGCGCTCGCGACGCATGTCCTTGAGGGCGCGCACCCGGCCTTCGTTGCGGGTCCGGCGCGCTTTGATGCCCTGGCGAATCCAGCGCTCCTCGTCGGAGAGCTTCTTGTCGAACAGCTCGTTGGCGCGCTCCTCGGCGGCCTGCTGCTCGGCGCGGAATTTGAGAAAACCGGTGTAGTCGCCATCCCAGCGGTAGATGTGGCCGCGATCCAGCTCGACGATGGTATTGGCCACGGCGCGCAGGAAGGCGCGGTCGTGGGTCACCAGCAGGATGGCGCCATTGAAGCCCTGCAGCTGCTCCTGCAGCCATTCGATGGCGGGGATGTCGAGGTGGTTGGTGGGCTCGTCGAGCAGCAGGATGTCCGGCTCCTGCACCAGTGCGCGCGCCAGCGCCACGCGGCGGCGCCAGCCCCCGGACAGCTCGGCAAGGCGGCTGTCGGCGGGCAGTTCGAGGCGGGTCAGCACGGTGTCGACGCGCTGGTCCAGGTTCCAGCCGTCATGGGCCTCGAGCTGCTGCTGGGCCCGCTCCAGCGCCTTGAGGTCCGGCTCGGGGTCAGTCAACAGGTGATGGTACTCGCGCAGGGCTTCACCCGCCTCGGCGAGGCCCCCGGCCACCCAGTCGTAGACGGACACGTCTTCCCGCTCCGGCAGGCTCTGGGCGAGGCTCGCCACCTTCACGCCGGCGCGCAGCCAGCGTTCGCCACCGTCGGGCGCCAGCTCGCCGGACACCACTTTCAGCAGGGTGCTCTTGCCCTCGCCGTTGCGGCCCACCAGACCGATGCGGTCGCCGGCACGCACCACCAGGTCGATGCCGTCAAGCAGGATGCGGGCACCGAGATTGACGGTGAGCTGGTCGAGACGCAACAGGGGCATGGCGGACAAACCGGAAGAAAGTAAGCGCGGCATTATACATGAGCCGGCGGCGGCTCCGGGCGCAGCGCTCGCGCCACCGGTCGCTTGACGGCCGTGCTCTGGTAAACTCCGGAGCTGACTTGATATACATCCGGATATCCACCATGACCGGCCACAGCTACCGCCTGATCATCTCCTGCCCCGACCGCGTCGGCATCGTCGCCGCGGTGAGCGGCTTCTTCGCCCGCGAGGGCGGGCTCATCACCGAAGCCAATCACTACCTCGACCCGGAATCCGACTGGTTCTTCACCCGCCAGGTGGTCAGCGCCGACTCGCTGCCCTATGGGTTCGAGGAGCTGCGGCGCCGCTTCTCGCCACTGGCCGAGGAGTTCGGCATGGACTGGCACCTCACCGACACCAGCGTCCCCAAGAAAGTGGTGCTGATGGCGAGCAAGCAGGCCCACTGCCTGTCCGACATTCTCTACCGCTGGCGCAGCCGGGACCTCGAGTTCGACATCCCCTGTGTGATCTCCAACCACGACGACCTGCGCAGCTATGTGGAGTGGCACAACCTCGCCTATCACCACGTGCCCGTGGACCCGGCCGACAAGGCCCCCCACTTCGCCGAGGTGGAGCGGCTGATCGAAGCCAGCGGCGCCGACCTGATCGTGCTGGCGCGCTACATGCAGATCCTGCCGCCGGAGCTATGCGCGCGCTACCCCAACCGCATCATCAACATCCACCACAGCTTCCTGCCGGCCTTTATCGGCGCCCGCCCCTACCATCAGGCGGCGCAGCGGGGGGTGAAGCTGATCGGCGCCACCTGCCACTACGTCACCGACGAGCTGGATGCAGGCCCCATCATCGAGCAGGACGTGGTGCGCATCAGCCACCACAACTCGGTGGAGGATCTGGTGCGCAAGGGCACCGACGTGGAACGCAGCGTGCTGGCCCGCGGGCTGCGCTATCACCTGGAGGACCGGGTACTGGTCCACGGCAACAAGACCATTGTGTTCGAATAGCCCGCTACCTGTATTGGGCACAGATTATGCAGTGATTGACCCAGGGCCCCGATCATCGCAACCCGGGCCGCCGTTCCCGCTTCTGAACCGATCTGGATAACCATTATGGAACTGAAAAACGCTGTGATTGCCATTACCGGCGGTGCCGGTGGACTGGGGCTGGCCATGGCGCGCCGCTTCGGTACCGGAGGTGCGCGACTGGCCCTGCTGGACCTCGACGCCGACGCCCTGGAAACCGCGCGTGGCATGCTCGCCCGGGAGGGTATCGAGGCGAATACCTATGTGGCCAATATCGGCAAGGAAGACTCGGTCGAGACGGCATTTGCGGCGATCGTCGCCGATTTCGGGCGGCTGGACGGACTGGTGAACAACGCCGGCATCATCCGCGATGCGCTGCTGATCAAGACCGAGAACGGCGAAACCCACCGCAAGATGTCCCTCGACCAGTGGCTGGCGGTGATCAATACCAACCTCACCGGTACCTTCCTGTGCGGGCGCGAAGCCGCCATGCACATGGCCCGCTGCGGCAACGGCGGCTGCATCGTCAATATTTCCAGCATCGCCGCGCGCGGCAACATCGGCCAGAGCAACTATTCGGCGGCCAAGGCCGGGGTGATCGCGATGGCGGTGGGCTGGGCCAAGGAGCTGGCCGGTTACGGCATTCGCGCCGGTGCCGTGGCGCCGGGCTTCATCAAGACGCCCATTCTCGACACCGTGAAGCCCGCGGTGCTCGACAAACTGGCCCAGCAGACCGCTGTTGGCCGCATGGCCGAGCCCGACGAGATCGCCCAGGCGGTGGAGTTCATCATCACCAACGACTACTTCAACGGCCGGGTGCTGGAAATCGACGGCGGCCTGAGAATCTGATCCGGGGTCGACCGCTTTTGGGGTGCGCCTTCAGGCCCCGGGCGGACCGGCACGCGCTGCACCATCCTCGCGACCACTCAGTAGCGCCGCAAAATAGTCCCTCAGCGCCAGTGGATAGCCCACGGCATGGCCCTGCGCATAATCCACGCCCATACGGCGCAACTTGGCCAGCGCCACTTCGGTCTCGGCAAACTCCGCACACACCGTGATGCCCAGCACCCGGGCGATGGCCACCACCGAGCGGATCATGGCCTGGTCGAGATCGTCGTCGAGCATGTTGCGCACGAAGGTGCCGTCGATCTTGATGTGATCCACCGCCAGCGAGCGCAGGTAGGCAAAGGACGACAGGCCGGTGCCGAAATCGTCGAGGGCAAAGGTATACCCTTCCTCACGCAGGGTTTTCATCAGGTCGTGGGCCACGTGCAGGCTGGCCACCGCCGCCGTCTCGGTCACCTCGAAACACAGCCGCTGCGGCGCAACCCCGGTTTCCCGGGCCACCGTACGCAGGTACTCGGGCAAGCCGGGATCGGACAGGGTCTGGCCCGAGAGGTTGAGATGAAACACCAGATCCGGCGGCAGATCGGGCTGGGCGGCGATCAGCTCGCAGGCGTGGCGAATCACCCAAAGGTCCACCTCGGCCATCAGGTTGTAGCGCTCCGCCGCCGGGATGAACGCCATCGGCGGCACCAGCTCGCCGTGCCGGGTGCGCAGGCGCACCAGCACCTCCAACCGATTGCAGCGGCCGGGCTGCACCAGTGGCGCGATGCGCTGGCAGAACAGCTCGAACCGGTTTTCCTTGAGCGCGTCGCCGATCTCCGCCACCCACAGGGTCTCGCCCCTGCGGCGCGACAGCTCGGTGTCGTCGGCCCGGTAGACCTGGATACGGTTGCGGCCGTTCTCCTTGGCGGCGTAGCAAGCCGCATCGGCCTCGCTCATCAGGCTGGAAGCGGTGGCACTGTGGGCATCGATGGCGACGGCACCGATACTGACCGTGATGTCGAAGGTATGACCCTCGGCGGCAAACCCGAAGCTGCGGATGGTATCGGACATTTTCTGCAGGATCGGCAGCGCCTGCTCCATGTCGCAGTTGTACAGCAGGAGGCCGAACTCGTCGCCGCCCAACCGCGCCAGTACATCCGTGTCGCGCACCGACTTGCGCAGCAGGAAAGCCGCCTGCCGCAGCAATCGATCACCCACCGAGTGGCCGCAGGTGTCGTTCACCACCTTGAACCGGTCGAAATCGATGTAGGCCATCACGTGCTGCTCATCGAGCTCGCGGGCACGTCCGATCAGCTCCACCAGGCGCCGGTCGAACTCACGACGATTGATGAGATCGGTCTGGGGGTCGTGGGTGGAGTGATAGGCCAGCAGGTGCTCCGACCGCTGTTGCGACCCGGCGTCGTAGAACACCACCACGCAGCCGACGATCTCGGCCTCCCGGTTGCGGATCGGGGCCGCCGAATCCTCGATGGCAATGTGGGTGCCGTCGCGGCGAATCAACACATGACCGCTCGCCAGATGCACCACCTGGCCCTCGCTCAGGCAGGTGCCCACCGGGTCCGCCACCGAGGCGTGCAGGGTGTTGTGCAGGCGAAAGACCTCACGGCTTGGTCGACCCCGCGCATCCGCCAGTGCCCAGCCGGTAAGCTCCTCCGCCACCGGGTTCATGTAGTCCATCCGGCCTTCGCAGTCGGTGCTGAAGACCGCATCGCCAATGGATCTGAGCGTGGTTTCGGCCAGCTCCTGCTGGTGGAATAACGCATCGGCGTTTTTTCTGACCCGCTGCAGGCTCAGCAGCGCCAGCATGCCGGCAAAGGGGGCAAAGAGCAGGAAGCCGACCATGACAACGCGGCGCCGGTCAGCATCCTCGCGAAACCGATCCCGCACCACCTCATCGAGCGTGCGCGACACGGCAATCACCTCGTCCACGGCCACGCTGGCCTGCCGGAACCAGCCAAAGGCCTCTTCGGGGTAGTCGCCACTGGTCGCCCGTGCCAGCATTCGCGTCACATCCGCGTCGAAGTCCGCGAGGGTGGTCACGGCACGTTCCAGATCGTCCCTGAGTCGCGGATCGGCCTCGGGCACCTGCGCGACCCGGGTCAGGTCTGCCAGCGCACGGTGCAGCAGCTCTCGGTTGGCGTGCAGGTGAAACCGTTGTTCTTCCGGCATCGGCTCGCCCGAGGCCGCATAGGCGGCCAGGCTACCGCGCAGTTGGCCGCTCATCTCGCTGGCCATCCAAAGTGCATTCTGAAGAGATACGTTGACCCAGGCGTACCGGGACGGAATGGCGACCGATGACAGCAGCTGGCCGCGCTGGTCCGCCAGGATCGCAATGACGGCGGTGACATCCTGAAACCACTGCTGGGCGGCGCGGGTGGACTCCGGGCCGTCCTGCCGGAGCGCCGTATCGAGCGCAGCCCGGGACTGTGTCAATTGCTGCCGAGCCGACGCCAGGCGAGCCACGTCGACGGGCTGCCCACTGGCGCCGGAAGCGACCACCCGGGTATGGTTCAATGCCGTATCGGTCGCCAGCCAGGCACGATCCACCTCGGCTCTCAGGGCCGTCACATCGCCCACGCCCGCCAGGCGATCGGGGCTGCTGGCCACCGCAGCACTGAAGCCGCGCTCACGGGCCAGCAGGGTCGCGGTGTCAAACAGACGGGCTGCCGACTCCTGAACCGCATTGAGCTGCCGCGCCGACTGGTGAGCAGCGTAGCTCTGCCAGGCCAGCATCATGCCCAGCGCCAACGCCAGCAGGGCCGCACAGGCCACCGAGATGGCCACCAGATTTTTTGCGATGAAGCGTTGCAAGCGAAGCTCCCTGATCAACGATCTCCCTGGTCAGCGATCCGGACGACAACACACTGCGCCGGGCCGATCGCTGCACCCAATTTTTATGAATGAACTCCCCGATACCCACCCGCACGGTGTATGAACTGCCAGGCGAACACGGCGTGGACTGCAACGATCGGGGCTTCGGGAGGCGCCCCGACTGACGGAGCACGGGTGGCCCCGCTGGGGTTGCAACGTTGCAACCGCGCGATCCGCACATCGGAAACAGCCGGGCCGGCAAGAATT
>JBJHAZ010000011.1:0-19028 GCA_050485225.1 Gammaproteobacteria bacterium | reverse complement strand
TCTTGCCGGTCGCCTTGACGGCGTTCACGAAGTCCTCGTTGTCCCAGGCGTTGATCTGGCCGGGCCGGGCGATATAGGGGCTGTCGGAGAACAGCTCCTTGAGCTCGGGCACCAGCGGTCCATTGGGGCCGTCTTCAAAGCTCGTGGTGAGTACGGTCGGCAGTTCAAAGTACCTGGCCAGATCCGCCAGCGCGAGTACGTTATTCTTGAACCTGTCCGGGTCGATGTCCCTGACCAGGGACAGCAGCCCGGTCTGATGGTCGACCAGCAGGACAGCCGCGTCGTTCTTGTCCAGTCGTACATAGGGTTTGCTCATGTTCGGTTCCTCTCTGACGTGGGATGACACCGGGCGCTGTTCACCGCGGTGGTTCAAATCAAGAGTAGTGCGCAACTGTGACCAGCGGTAGGCGGGCGGGCGGTGACACTGCGTTCCATTGATGGAACGCCGGGGGAGATGGATGGGCTGCGGGGGGGAAATAGCATGCAGGACCTGAATGATCTGTATTTTTTCGTGAAGGCGGTGGAACACCGCGGCTTTGCGGCGGCAGGCCGGGCGCTGGGGCTACCCAAGTCGAAGCTCAGTCGCCGCATCGCGCTGCTGGAGGAGCGGCTGGGGGTCCGCCTGATTCAGCGCTCGACCCGCCACTTCCAGATGACGGAGGTGGGCCAGCGGTATTTCGAGCATTGCCGGGCCATGCTGATCGAGGCGGAGGCGGCTCAGGAGATGATCGATATTCTCCAGGCCGAGCCGAGAGGCTGCATACGGGTGACCTGCCCGGTGGGTTTGCTGCATTTCCACGCTGGCCAGATGCTGGCCGATTTCATGGCGCAGTACCCACACGTAACGGTCGACCTCGAGGCCACCAACCGGCGTGTGGATGTGCTGGCCGAAGGAATCGATGTGGCCCTGCGGGTCAGGCCGTTGCCCATGGAAGACAGCGACCTGGTGGCACGGGTGCTGTCCGACCGTGGCCAGCGGCTGGTAGCCAGCCCGGAGCTGGTGCAGCGCATGGGCGGCCTGCCCCCGGACCCGGACGCGCTACAACATTGGCCAAGCCTGAGTCGCGCTGCCGCCCGGGAGCCGCACGTATGGCGCCTGCAACACGATGATGGCACGGAAAGGCAGGTGCGATTCGAGCCGCGCTACTGCACCACGGACATGATGGCCCTCAAGACAGCGGCGCTGGCCGGTGTGGGCGTGGTGCAGTTGCCGCTGCTGATGCTCACCCATGAACTGGCTGCCGGCTCGCTCGTGAGCATGCTCCCCGACTGGCAGCCGCGCCGCGAAGTGATCCACGCGGTGTTTCCCTCCCGGCGGGGCATGTTGCCGGCGGTGCGCGCTCTGATCGATTATCTGGCGGAGCGGTACGATCGGATTCAGGAGGATTAGGTAGACCAAGGCGCCGGCAATCAATCGCCGGCTTTCTCCAGCCGCACGGTGCCCCACCAGTTTCGACCCTGAGAAACCCCGACGATATCGCGGCGCAAAGTGGGCCGGGAGCGCTGTCGTTTGAAGCAGCGGAGCCGGGCAATCGCTAGTTTTGCTGGCGCTTCAAACCGCACGCATTCACCAACCTTCGAAGCCACACATCAGGCGCCCGACCTACCGCGCGGCTGCTTAAACAATACCCACCGCTGCTCCTCTACTCCGAGACACTGTCCCGACAGACCCATGGCGACTGCCGGGACGTGATGGCCACCAACTTTGAGGGCCTGCTGGCAGCCCGGGATCGCGGGCTGAAAGGCTAGCCAGGCCAATTAATGTTTGCAACTTGCGGTGAACTCAGGATAATCCGAAAAAACAGTCACATCCAGTTGCATCTGGACGGATGAGGCAGTGCGTCAAAAGGCCCCATCCAGAATGGGCCATGACTAAAGGCGGGAAGATGCAACAATCAAGGAAAACCCTCGGCCAGGGATTACTGGCAGCCTTCGCCATCACGATCTGTAATACGCCACTATCGGCCGGCTCGCCACCAGGAACCGGTGCCGTTCTCGATCCCGACGTTTACGGCGAGTTACCCCGTACGGCACCACTAACCCGCGGGAACTACCGGGGTCTTCCGCCCCGACACAGCCTCGAACATTTCACCCCGACCCCCGGCGACCAGGGCGCTCAAAGCAGCTGTGTCGGCTGGGCCGTGGCCTATGCAGCCCGAACCATTGCCGAAGCCAGGGTTCACGAGCTGACTCCTCAACAGCGAGTAGACGGGCATGTCTTCTCGCCCGCCTATGTCTATAACCAGATCGTGGAGGGCGGCTGCGAACAGGGCTCGCTGATTTACGAAGCTCTCGAGCTCCTCGAGAGTCACGGCGTACCTCTCCTGCGGGATTTCCCCTACGACGAACGCACCTGTAGCCAACCCATTCAACCGCAACATCACGAATTGGCGGCAAACTACCGGGTAGACGGCTGGCGGGCGCTATCGGCACCGGATGCGCGCGCGATACATGTCCCCGTCAGGCGGGCTCTCGCGCAGAATCGCCCCGTCGTCATCGGCATGCTCGTTCCCGACAGTTTTATGGACAGTGCGACCATTCGTGCCAATCGGGGGCTTTGGGAGCCCGACGCTGACGATATTCAGGAGCTCATGTTTGAGCCGTACCTGTTGTATGGCCATGCCATGACCGTGGTGGGCTATGACGATGAACGGTTTGGAGGTGCGTTCAGAATCATCAACAGCTGGGGTCCCGACTGGGGTGATGGCGGCTATGCGTGGGTCACGTATGAGGATTTTGCGCTGTTTGTGAGAGAAGCCTATGAAGTCATCCCTCGAGAGCCAACCCCGGCTGCACAGCCGAACGCCGGCGGCACATTGCGCTTCGTTCATCTCGACGGCTCGCCAATGACGGCCACCCACCAGGCCGGCATGACGTGGCGTATGGATCAACCCTACCCCTCCGGCACCCGATTTCGAACCGAACTTGAGAGCTCGCATGACGGCCATGTTTATGTCATCGGCGGAGACATTTCGGGCCAATTCGTGGAGCTATTCCCTCGATTCCGCCAGACCAGTGCCCTGCTGGCCAGGAACGAAACCCTGGTGATGCCCGGCCCAACCGAAGACTTCTATACCAGGATGGATGACACCATCGGAACCGATTTTTACGTACTGCTGTTCTCCAGAGGCCGTCTCGATATTTCAGCTCTACTGAATGACATCAACAGCACACCAGGGTGGATTGAGGAACGGCTTGTCGGGGTTTTGGGAGAGCGGCTTGCACAGCCGGATGGTCTGACACCATCCACCAGCAACATCGGCGTAGAAGCCTACCTTCCCGAAGGGGCGGTTCTGCCCATAGTGGTTGAGATCGAGCACGTTGCAGCCACAACTGTTCAGCACGACCAGCAGCCCCCACGCATTGTCCTGCACTCGCCCACCGCCGATGTGTTCGAGGAGCTGGCGCAGGGGCAGCAGATCTACCGCATTCCTGCCCGCCAGTTCACGATTCGTGGCACGGCTCAAGACACGAGTCCCATAAGGTCACTTCAGGTAGTCAATTCAACAGAAAACCGCTTCTCGTCACGGGGGCCTTTCGAGGCGACTGTCGAGCTTCCCGCAGGAGCGACCGAAGGCACGTTTGACATCAGTGCTACAGATACACACGGAAACACTGCGACCCACACCATCCGGGTTGTTCTGGACGACCAGTAAAGTCGTTCACCAGAAGGAGAAGAAAAACCATGTCCCTGAAAGCATTCCGGTCCCTGCTGGGCTGGACACTCGCACTACCCTTGGTTCTCCTCGGCCATGTGCACGCCCAGACCGGTTACGAACAGTACAACACCACGCGCCAGCTGGTTGAGGCCAGCGTCGAAACGCCCAGTCTGATCGAGCGAGCCATCATGCGGCGCTATCTGGCAGAGCGTCACGGCTACACCACTGACGGTCTGTTTGCACAGGCATGGCTCGCCAGCCAGGAAGGCAACAACGCCGAGGCCAAGCGGCTGTATCAGGAGGCATTGAAGCAAGATCCATCCCTGCAGAGTGCAGCGTTCAATCTTGGGTTTATGCTGGCTGATGAGCAGCGTCACGAAGATGCCCTGCGTCACTTCGAGATGGCTTTGGCAGCCGATCCACAGGATCAGGAAATGATCCGGACCATTTATTTCCATCTCCTCGAGGCGATGAACGACCCTCAAAGGGCGACCCAATATTTACATGAACAAAAGAGGCGCTTTGGCGCGGATGCGTGGGGAGTACTGTTTACCGAGGGGTTGCACGCAGAGTTTCACGGCAACGATCGTGAATCGGCGAGCCGGTTGTACCTGGCTGCGGCCGAAGCCGGGGGACCGCCTGAGACCATCCGACGTTTCATGAATCTGGCGCTGGATCACCTGGGAGAGGACATCAACGCGGTTGCGCGCCCCGTGCTGGCCTATGCCCAACGCCACAAAAGCGCCGAGACCTATCGCGACCTGGCCGATCGAATGGTACGACTTGGTGGCCACGCAGATGCCTTCGTGTTGTATCAGAATTCGTTGGAACTGTACCCCCATGCAGAGGCTTACAAAGCGCTGCTGGACTCCGTCGCGAGCTACATGCCAGATCAGGTGTTTGACGTCATTGATCGTTGGGCGCCCTACCTGGACGACAACTGGCAAGCCCTCGCCACGCTCGCCGAAAGTTACGAGCTATACCGGTTCGATATTCCGCGCGCGCGTGAGCTTCGCCGTCAATCCATCGAACTGGCGCCACACGGTCCTTCTCGCAGCGAGGCGGTGCGTCAAGCGGTCACTCGTATGCACGAGCGCTATGAGCTCGATGCGGCCGAGACGCTCCTGAGGCAACACGCCGACTCGCTGCCGACCGCGGAGGGGCGTAACCTCATGTCGGCCCTACTGATCGAAAATCGCTTGCGCGCCGGAGATTACGCCACAGCTGCGCAAATATCCACGCAATTGCCCGAACAGGGTGTGGTCGGCGTCAACGAAACCTGGCTTGCCGATCTGCGTGCCGACCTTGAGCGTGTGCGACGCCTCGACGTTCAGCGCCGGGAGTTCTATCAGCGTCATCCTTTTCTCACCAGTTGGGAAGAGCGTTTTGGGGCGAGCCTGGTATTGGCGATAGAGTTTGAACTGGGGTCGGATCGCATTCTGCCGAGCGCGCACCCCCTGCTTGCCAGAGCCGCTCAGGCACTGAATGCCCCGGGTGGCAACGACTATGTGTTTTTGATTGAAGGTCATACCGACATCACTGGCGGTGACGCGATCAACCTCCCACTGTCTCATCGTCGCGCTACCGCCGTTGCAGATTACCTCAGTCGTGAGCACGGCATCGCCCGTGAACGCTTGCAGAGTATTGGTCACGGCTCATTACACCCTATAGCTAACAACCAGAGCGAGGACGGCCGCCAGCGCAATCGCCGCGTCGAGATTCGGCCCTACGGTAACGTCGGCGAGCCCGAAGTGGTCGTTTCAGGCCAGATGGATGCGAAAGCCCTGGCGCTGTCACGAGATGGACGCCTGGCCGCCACCGGGACGGGGCCCATTCAGCTATGGGATATTCGGCGCGGTGTGAAGATCAGGGAAATGTTTCGCGGTGGAGGTCTGCGGGCCTTCTCGCCAGACAGCCGCTATCTGGCGGTTTCAAGCAGCTATACCGAGATAACCGGCAGCGTTACCAACACACTGTTCATCTACGACGGCAAGACCGGCCATTTGGTGACCCAGCTCCGCGACGACGCCATGATCATGGATCTTGCCTGGAGCCCGTTTGGTGACGCGGTTGCCTACACCAACCAGAATGGTGTGCTGCGAATCTATGACGTCAAGAACAAACGGGTGCGCGCCGTTAACCGAGTGGGACCCATCCGCAGTGTTGGTTTGGTGGAGTGGTTGCCAGACGGCGAGCGAATCGTGACCGACCAGGTCGTCGGTGGCGGCATGGTGGTGTGGAATGCCGCCGATCTCACCGTACAGCGACGCCTGCAAGGTTCCCATTGGCCCCACGCCATGCGTGCCAGTCGAGACGGACAATGGCTCGTGGTCGGCGACAACGAACGTAAAATTCACGTCTATGACACCAATACTTGGGCGGTGCGCAGTTACCCGGCACCACTCATACCCAAAATGATGGACGCTCATCCTTCACGTCCCCTGATGGTGATGAACGACTTCACCAACGGAGACACCGGCATCGGGGTATTTGATATCGAGAGTGGACGATTCCTGGCGACCTCCAACGAGAACGGCGCACAGGTCAAGCTCGGTTTTACCCCCGATGGCGATCAGATCATCGTTGGTTCCGAGGATCATCTCAGCTGGCGCGACGCGAAAACGCTCGCCGAAGTGAAAAGCCTGGCTGGGCTGGCGGTGGAATCCCGAGGCCTGTGGATCGACCGCGCCAACGACTACGCCATTACCGAAGATGCCGAAGGGACCTACGTCTTCGATTTGAACAGTGGTCGAAGGGTACACCGCATGGTCACCGATACCGCGATCGGCTGGAGCCAACCCGACCGAGAGGGTACGCTGCTCATCACGGTGGATCGCAACAACCAGCTGGTACGGTTCGACAGCGAAACCTTCGAGGAGCGTCGGATCCGCGAATTGGACTTTGAGGTCACCCAACAGGTCGCCGCAGACGGCAACTCATTGATACTGGCCGGCATCCCTCATGGGCAAGGCGATCAAGAGGATGCGGTAGGCATCGTTTCGATCGTGGACAAGCGCAGCTTGCAGGAACGTGCACGTATTACCCTGCCGATAGTGTCCGAGCGAATTCGCTACGGCCGCGTCATCGAGCCTCGAGTGGGTCCGATAGCCCTTGACGAGAACAGCGGTTTACTCGCGTTCACTACCACATGGCAGGACGGCTTCGGCCGCCCCAGGCAAGCGTCTCAACAGGTGTTCGTGTATCGCCTGAACGATGGTGCGCAGGTCAGTCGCATCCAGGTGGGTGCTGACTTGAACGGCTTGCGATTTGGATCCGATGGCGCTCTGGTCACAGCGATCTCTGGTAGTGGCGAACGACACTACGACCCGCGATCTGCGGTGTATCAAAAGGCCACGCCAGCTCAGGCGACGGCGATCATCGATATACCGGGGGGGCAGCACCTCAAGTGGAGCCGCGACCACATCAGTATCGGGAACCGCCGTGCCTCCTTCCCGGACTCATTGCGGCGCGTAGCCGTTCACGAGACGAAAAACCTCGTGATTGCACAGACCTTGGCCAACGAGCTGCTCTTCTTCGACCTCTCGGCACTAGAACAGCACCTGACCATCGCGGTCAAACGGGATGACCAATGGATCGCCTACACTCCCGCTGGGCACTTTGCTGCTTCGCAGCGCGGAACTGACGGTGTTTACTGGTCTCTGGGCGACAACTATCTGCCTTTCGATTCGCTGCGCGAGCGCATGGAACAGGGACGCCTGGTTCAGCAGCGGCTCCAAATGCTGATGGAGGGCCAACCTTCCCCGGCAGCACCCGATCAACCGGCAATCCGTATTGATCCAGCATTGTTTGAAACCCCTTACACCGTACGCCTGGTGTCAGCCAGTGGTGTCGACACCAGCGATGATACCTACAGGCTGCGACTTGAGGTGACCAAGGCCAGCCCTGATCTTCCCGACCCTGACTTTCGCTACTACCTGAACGGTCGAGCGATTGGTCAGACCCGAGGGTTCGAAGAGGAAGCGGTCTGGGACAGCGAGGAAATTCTTGGTATAGAGCGCTCCTTTAGCCTGCAGCCCGGTCACAACCGTATTGAAGCCGCCCTGCGCTTTCGCGATGCGGAGATAGAGCGTCAAGTTGTTGAAATAAATAGGAGCGTGAGCGAAACACTGTCGCAACTGTCCGCCAACACACAACTCTGGTTCTTCGGCGTCGGCGTCTCGGATTACGAGATCACGACCCAAAACCTTGAGTTCGCTCACCGCGACGCCGAAGTACTGGCGCGCAAGTTCGAAGCGCAACAGGGTACTCTGTTCAGCAAGGTCAATACTCGTGTGCTGACCAATGACGAAGCAACTGAACGCAATGTCAGAGTCGAGCTAAACGATTTCTTGCGTCAGGCATCGGCAGAAGATCTGATCGTGATTTTCCTCGCCGGCCACGGCGTTCAGGACAACGAGCAGAACCTGTATCTGATGACCCACGACGGTGATATGCAACGCCCCTACACTGGCATGTCCATCAACCGCTTTCGCGATTTCCTGCAATCTCGCCCTATCAACCAGAAGGCTGTGCTCATGATGGACATCTGCCATGCAGGCAGTATCGGTCCGCGCCGGCGGGGACGCGTCACTGCGGAGGACGCCGTACAGCAACTCTCAGCCGGGACCGGCACCGTGGTGTTTGCTTCTTCGACCGGAGCCCAATCCTCACTGGAGGACGCCAGTTTCGGCGGTGGCCATGGCGCATTCACGGCCGCGCTACTGGAAGCCCTGGACGGGAAGGCTGATCGTGAAGCCGGCAATCGTGACGGCTTCAACAGCATCCATGAGATCATTTCGTACACGTCTCGCCGCGTGCCACAAATCACTAATGGAGCACAGCACCCGACCGTACCCATGCTTGAGAATGTACGGGACTTTCCTGTCACTGCAGGCCGACCATGAAGCGATCGCCACAAACGCTTGCTTTAACTGCAGCCCTTGTCAGCCAACTTGCGACCGCCGGGGGCTGGCAAGTCGAGGAGATGGCAGGAGAGTTCTTTCTCACCCATCCGACGCGCACCCCCACGCAGATTCAGTCTGCCGGCGGAGTGCCACGATTTCTGGCGGAAGTACCTTGGGGCAGCCACCTCACCAAGGTGATTTATGACGCGGGGATATCAGGTACATCCCGCTTGATTGGTACCGAGAGAGCTCTTCTGCTCGAGACGCAAACCGGTGCAATCATCGGCGACTATCCGTATCGGTATCGCGCTCTTGCCGACGAGCCATCGGACTTCTTGCTTCAGCAGCCGCTGTGGGAGCTCAACGCCGTTGAGTTCAGAATCGTCGATGACACGCAAGGCTTGAACCAGAGCCGGACGCTGTCCGATCATCTGTTAACGGCGTACGCCGACAATCCCTGCCTTGATATAGCAACAAGGGCAGACTCCCTGGCAGATCCCCAAGACGCGTTGCAGGAGTTGGGCGGATGTCTGGCGTCGCGACAACCTTTATCAGTTCACCTTAGCGTCGTCGTGAGCATGATTGGCCAGAGCATCCGAGCCAGCGACCGAGACGCTGCTTGCCAATACGGTGAACTCCTCTCTGACATGGTTGAGTACAGTTCCCAGGACAACATTCAGGGCAGTCGAGAGCAGGCAGGCACTTACGGAGACCGGTTGGCCCAGGGGCTGGCGTACTGCCCTCGCTAAACACCCGCCCCGGGGGTGCTGTCGTTTGAAGCAGCGGAGCTGGGCAATCACCAGTTTTGCTGGCACTTCAAACCGCGCGTATTCACCAGCCTTCGGAGCCACCCACACATCAGGCGCCCGGTCTGCCACGCGACTGCTTTGAAAAATGCCTGCCGCTGCTCCTATACTCTGAGACGCTGTCCCGACAGACACATGGCGGCAAACACTGTTCCTGCGGTTGCGTTTCCCGACACTCGCGCCCTGAACCGTGATGCCGGGACCACCCGCTATTGACGCAGAGCCCCTAGTTACCTTCAACGGAGTCACCATGAGCGATAAGAATCAGGACTTTGAAGCACACGACTATTTCCGCGGCAACCAGTTTGTCAGCGACCCCTACTCCTATTTCGACTACCTGAGGGAACAGGCGCCGGTGGTGCGCGAGCCGCATCAGGGCATCTACATGGTCACGGGCTACGACGAGGCGCTGGAGGTGTACAACAACCCGGATCGGTTCTCGTCGTGCATGTCCACCACGGGGCCGATGGCCGGCTGCCCGATTCCGCTGGAGGGCCATGAGAACGAGGACATATCCGCCCTGATCGAGGAATATCGCGACCAGACGCCTTTCAGCGATCAGCTGCCGACCATGGATCCGCCGACGCATACGGCCCACCGGGCCCTGCTGATGCGCCTGATCACACCGGTGCGCCTGAAGGAGAACGAGGACTTCATGTGGCAGCTGGCGGAAACACAGATCGACAGCTTTATCGACCGTGGCGAGTGCGAGTTCATGGCCGATTACGCCCAGCCCTTTGCGGTGCTGGTGATTTCCGATCTGCTGGGCGTGCCCCCCGAGGACCGCGAGGATTTCCGGCGCAAGCTGCTTCGCCAGGAGGAAGCCCGGGGCGGTGCCACGGTGGGCAATGTGGACCGTGGCAAGAACGAGGTGGAACACTCGCCGCTGGCGTGGCTGTACGAGACGTTCTCCGCCTATGTGGAGGACCGCCGCCAGAACCCCCGCAAGGACGTGCTGACGGGGCTGGCGAACGCCACCTTCCCCGACGGCTCGGTACCGGAACCGCTCGACGTGGCGCGCATCGCCGCCAACCTGTTCGCCGCCGGGCAGGAGACCACGGTACGGCTGCTCAGCTTTGCCTTCCAGATGGTGGGCGACCGGCCGGACCTGCAAAAGCGCCTGCGTGAGGACCGCAGCCTGATCCCCAACTTCGTGGAAGAGTGCCTGCGGATCGAAGGCCCGGTGAAGGGCGACTTCCGCCTCGCGAAGCGCCCGACCCAGGTGGGCGGCGTGGACATCCCCGCCGGGGCATTCCTGTTTGTGGCCAACGCCGCCGCCAACCGCGACCCCCGCAAGTTCGACAACCCCGACGAGTTTCGGGTGGAGCGGGAGAACGCCCGCATCCATGTGGCGTTCGGGCGCGGCCTGCATGCCTGCCCCGGCGCGCCCCTGGCGCGGGCCGAGGCCGTGGTCAGCCTCAACCGTCTGTTCGACCGCACCAGCGACATCCGCATCTCCGAGAAGGTGCACGGGCCGGCCGGCGCCCGACGCTTCAGCCACCTGCCCACGTTCATCCTGCGCGGGTTGACCCATCTCAACCTCGAGTTCGACGTTGCCGGGGGTGGTAACCGATGAAGGTTCATGTGGATGCGGAAATCTGTGCCGGCTTCGGGGTGTGCCTGGGGCTGTGCCCGGAGGTGTTCGAGCTGCACGATGACGGCTACGCCATCGTGCTGGTGGGCGAGGTGCCGGCCGAGCACGAGGAGGCCGTACGCCAGGCGGTGGCCCAATGCCCATCCCGGGCGATCTCGGTCAGCGACGACGCCTAGTAACCTCTGAAACCGTGGCGCGGCGCTGTCCGCGTCACGGTACAGACAGCCGCAAACGGCACCGGTGAAGAAGCGTTTGCAAAACACTCGAGCGAATAGCCCGACCGACCACCGACCATCCCTCATTACCGGCCTGTCGGCCTGACCAACCTTGCCATTACCTGTCGCGCGTGCCAGTCTGGCGCCGCGAAAATCACTGCATGGTGGATTTCGCTCATCGGATGGCGGGAAGCCCCGTTGCCATCCGATCATTCATATCGGGGCATACAACAAGGAGAAAGCATGAACTGGTATCTGGAAGTGCTCAGGAAGTACGCGGTGTTCGACGGGCGTGCCCGTCGGAAGGAGTATTGGATGTTTGCCCTGTTCAATTTCATCATCGCCTTCGTACTGGGCTTCATCGAAGGACTGGTGGGTGGCCCGGGCGTGATCGGCCTCGTCTACAGTCTGGCGGTCTTCATACCCGCCCTCGCCGTCACCGTTCGCCGCCTGCACGACACCAACCGCAGTGGCTGGTGGGTTCTGATCGCGTTTGTTCCGCTGATCGGCGCCATCGTGCTGCTGGTGTTCATGGTGCTCGACAGCCAGCCGGGTGAAAACCGCTTCGGCGCCAACCCCAAGGAAGGCACGGCCTGACCCGGCTCGCCGGGGCCGACAACCCGGTGCTGCCCGTGGGCGACAGGCCTTTGTTGCTCGCGGTGCGGGGCCGGGTTTCTACCCCGGCGACCGGTTTGCTACCCCGGCAATCCCCTCAACGGACGGCTCAGGCCGGTCGCTTGGTACCCACGATCCGCATGGCCTTGAGACGGCGACCCGATGCCGACTCGTTGACGTTCAGCACGTGGTCGCCGATCCGCTCGAGGCGATTGAGCATGTCGATGAAGATCACGCCGGCACGCGGGGCGTAATCGCCCTTCTCCAGACGGGCGTAGTGGGTATCGCGGAAGCGGTCGCGGGCCATATCCACCACGTCCTCCAGCTCGATCGCCTTGTCCAGGCTCACGGCGCCCGGCTCCCTTGCCACGTTGTCGCACATGAACTGGATGGCGCCCCGCAGTGCGTCCATCATCTCCTGCATTTCGGCACTCGCGGCTTCAGGCCATTCCGAGGCCGTCTCGTTCATGCGTTCGGCCAGTTTGGACACCTGGTAGTAGATGTCGGCGATGCGCTCCATGTCGTTGATCATGGTCTGCATGAAGCGAATCCGTTCCGTGGTGGCGTGCTCCAGGTTGGTGTGCTCACTGATGCGCACCAGGTAGTCGGAAATCTCGATCTCGAGCTGATCGGTGGCCTGCTCGTACTTGCGGATCCGATCCATGAGTTTTTCGCGGTCATTGCCCGGCGAGAACAGCAGCTCGCTGACCGCATCGTGCATTTTCCCGATCACACCGGCGAATTGCTGGATCTCCTTCTGGGCCTGCTCCATGGCCAGCCCCGGGGAGGTCATCATGCCAGCGCTGATGTAGCGCAGGTGGAACTCGTCGTCCTCGCCGCCCCGGTCGGGCTGGATGTACTCCACAAAGCGCACCAGGTAGGGCACGAAGGCGAACAGCAGGACCACGTTGAGGACGTTGAAGGTGGTATGGAACAGGGACAGGGCCAGGGTGGCATTGGGGCGGGCTTCGGGGTCGCCGCTGAGTACCGAAATCGGACTTTCCGTGGCGGTCTGCACCACCAGGTCCATCAGGTTCAGCATGGGGTAGATGATCGCCATCATCCACATGACGCCGATGATATTGAACAGGAAGTGGAAGCGGGCCGCGCGCTTGGCGTGGACGTTGCCCACCAGCGCCGCGATGTTGGCCGTCACCGTGGTGCCGATGTTCTCGCCGAGGATCATGGCGGCGGCGATGGGGAAGGAGATCCAGCCTTCGAACAGCATCACCAGGGTGATGGCGGTGGCCGCCGAGGAGGACTGGGTCAGCAGGGTCAGGATGGTGCCCACCACCACGAACAGCAGCAGCGACAGGTAGCCGTACTCGGTAAAGCTGTCGAGAAAGGCGAACATCTCGGGGTTGGCGCGGATATCGGGCACCGCACCCTTGATGAACTCGAGGCCGATGAACAGGATACCGAAGCCCACCATGGTTTCGGCGACGCTGCGCCAGCGGCTGTTGCTGGAGAACAGGAAGGCAAAGAAGACACCGATCACGGCCACGGCGATGGGGGTGATCTGGAATTTGAAGCCGAACAGGGCCACCATCCAGGCGGTGATGGTGGTGCCGATGTTGGCCCCCATGATGACGCCGGTGGACTGCACGAAACTGAGCAGGCCCGCGTTGACGAAGCTGACCGTCATCACCGTGGTAGTGGTGGAGGATTGGGTGATGGCGGTGGTGCCGAAGCCCGTGACCACCCCGGTGAGCCGGTTGCGGGTCATGCCGCTGAGGATGGACTTGAGCCGATGGCCGGCGATCTTCTGCAACCCTTCGCTGAAGATCTTCATCCCGAATATAAAAATACCCAGGGAACCAATGAGTTGCAGAAAGTCGAATAAAGTGTAGGTCATCAATAGGCCTTCGGGGGACTCCGGCGCCTCACCCCGCTTCGCGGGCGGACAGCGAGCAACATTAGGACGTAGGGGCCGGCATTATAGCTTCCCGAAAAGGCTGTAAGTCAAAACGATGACAAAATCGTGACAGGGGCCGTCATCCCGAGCGGGAGACGGCCCCTTCAGTGGCGATCGAACCCCGGTGTTACACGAGGGTTACGCAGGTTTGACCGGCAGTGCGATCTCGGCGGTGCCGGTGCACAGGGTGGTGCCTTTCTGGTTGACCATGCGGTGCTTGACCTGAATCACGTGGCGACCTTCCTCATCCACCAACTTGTCGACCACCTCGGCGGTCTGGATGGTGATGTCGCCACAGAGCGCCGGGCCACGATAGTTGGCTATGGAATGCACCACGCGGCCGTGCTCACCGGCCCAGCCGGCCAGGTAGTCGGTGACCCAGGCGCCCATGGAGGCACCGTAGCCGTAGCCCCGGGGCATGCCGATCTTGCGCGCCCACTGGGGGAACAGGTGACCGCGCGAGGGGCCGTAGTAGGCGCCGTCGGTCAGCTCGGGGTTGACCAGCTGCATGTCCGGGTCGTTCTCGTAGCCGGCCATCTCCTTGGTGAAGCCGAGCGCTTCGAGGTCGTTCTTGCGCAGGTCCATGGTGCCCCAGATGGTGAACAGGTAGGCGCGCCATTCAGTGGTGAAGCTGGCGATGGAGTGCGGCCCGAAGACGCGCTCGTCGAGCTGGTCACCCACCTGCACGTCGTCCCACCAGCGCTCCTTGTGGCCCAGGTCGTGGAGCATCTGGATCCATCGGAACTTGCGCTCTTCGAGGGCCTCCAGCTCGTCCTCGCTCCAGACCGGATCCTCCAGCTCGGAGGTGTCGACCGATTCGCCGCCGGCCTCGGCCAGGTAGCGGATGGCGGTGGAGCGCTGCTTGGCGATCATGTCGCCGTTCTGGTTGCGGTAGTTGTTGTCACCGCGCTGGAAGCAGGTGGGGCCGGCGAAGCCGGTGTTCTTGACTACGTAGTCGAAGGGCACGCGCTCGTTGTAGATGTAGTCGCCGGCGACCACGGGCACGTCGTAGAACCACCACTCGTCACCACCGAACAGCAGGTGGGAATTGGGGATACAGCCGACGCAGGCCGGTGCGGCACCGTGGCCGTCATCGGTGGCGATGGGGAAGCTCTGCGGCGCCACCAGCTTGCCGAAACGGCTTTCGGCGGCGAAAGCCGGATCGTAGTGCAGGCGGTTGGCGTAGTGCATGGCGTGGGCCCAGCGGCGAATGTCATTGTTGCCGATGGGCTCGCGGATCGGCGAGGACTCCAGCGGTTTGCCGAGGTACTGGTCGATATCGGAGGTGTCCAGGGTTGCTTCGGTCACGGTTCATTACTCGCGGTTGGAATGAATGGAGGGTTGATAAGGGTCCTTGAGCGGATGGGCCTATGGTACCGGAGAGCGGCGGCCCGAGGGCGTAAAGATCGCCCCGACCGAACGCCACGGCGCCATCAGCAAGGATCAGGCAGCACTGACCGGCTCTTCCCCAACCAGGGTGGTGCGGCGCATCAGGCGCTGGCTGTCCAGTGGATACTCGCCCGCACGGTGCATGGTGCCCGTGTTGTCGAAGATCATGAAGTCACCAGCCTGCCAGTGATGCTCGTAGACAAACCGGGGGTGGGTCGCCCACTCCAGCAGGCGGCACAGCAATCGATTGCCCTCGGCGGGGTCCCGATCCTCCACGTAGAAACACGTGGCGCCCAGCAACAGAGACGCGCGTCCGTGACGATGGTGCCACACCAGCGGGTGGGTCTGGGCTGGATAGGTCTGCCAGCGTTCCAGCTCCGCCAGCGTCGGCTGTGGTCGCACCAGTCGCTGGGAAGCCTCCAGCGCGTGGCGCACCCGCACGCCTTCCAGGGCCTGCTTTTCCTCATCGGGGAGTGCGTCGTAGGCGGCATAGGTATTGGCCACCAGAGTCGCACCGCCCTCGCCTTCTGCCGGCAGAACGCGCGCCGACAGCATGGTGGCCTTGGCGGGCACGCGGTCGTTGGCGCCGTCGATGTGCCAGAAAAACGCGCCTCGGGTGTAGTCGGCCACAGGGTTGATGGCGGGATCCATGGAGATGTTCTGCAGCTCCTTGTCGCCGCCCACTCGGTGTACCTCGCCGATGGTGCGGGCAAACTGCAACTGCTCCTCATCGGTGAGGTGCATGGCCGGGAATACCAGTGCGCTGCGTTCCACCAGCAGTCTCTGGATCTCATCGGCGTACTTGCCACTGAGAAAGTCGTCCCGATCGATGGTGATCTCACTGCCGACGAGGGGTTTCATGTGGGTGACTTGCATGGAGTGGTCTCCTCTCGTTATCGGGTAAAGCCGGCTTCCCACCGGGATGGGAAGGCCGGTGTGGGCGTCAGGCCTGCCGCACTCCCGTGGCGTCCGACTCCCCAAACACGGAAATGGGCTCAACCGCTGTCATCATCACCAGGGGCAGTACGCGCGCGGTGGAGGCCTGATAATCGGCGTAGAAGGGGTGACAGTCCACAAAGAAGTTCCACACCTTGTCGCGCTCCGCGCCCGTGGGTTCGCGCCAGGTGCCCCGGAACGCCTGCGTGGCAATCTGAAATTCCACAGCCGGTGACTCGATGAGATTGAGGTACCACGCGGGGTGGTGATCGGCACCGCCCTTGGAGGCGCACACCACCACTTCGCCCCCGATATCGGCATAGGTCAGTGGCGTGATGAACACCTTGCCGCTCTTGCGCCCGACGTACTTGACGAGACAGTGGGTGGCGAAGACGCGACCGCCCACAGCGGTGATGTCCATGATGTGGCCCTCGGCACCGCCGGAACGCAGGTACATCTGGCGGTGCTCAGCGACCCAGTCGCGGCGGACGGCGCTGATCGCCGCGGAAGATTCGTTGCTCATGCGGATCAGTCCCGATAGGTGAGTTCGATGTGAGTCATTTCGCCGCCGGGACCCATGGGCGAGTCGTACTCGATCACGGAGCACACCGGGTTGGCGTGGCTGGCGAACAGCCTGGCTTCGTCGGCCTTGACGGCATCAAGCCGTTCGGGGGAGGCGATGATTTTCTGCGAGGCCTCGAAGTCCGCGCGGCTGTTCCACCAGATCTCCATGATGCAGTCGTAGCCCGGATCGTGGATTTCCCCGGTGACGGGGTTTTTTTCCGGCACCAGGTAGCGACGCACGTACCGCACCGCGTTGGGGATCGAGGGCGACCGCCCCTGCCGCTCCGACAGCCGGGAATGCTGCTGTTCGTAGTAATCCATGAACGCGTCCATGGACATGTCCGGGTGCTTGCGGAAAAAGCAGATCTGTTTGAACACGGAGCCACCACTTGTCGGTTTACTGTGGGTTTATCGTTGTCGGTGCCGGGATACGGGAGCGATCGGCCGGATCGGCGTATGGACAGTTTGCGAACGTAGCATTATGTTGTCCAATGCAAATATGGCTTGGCTTTATGTGAATCAGTTATGGATATCTCGATCGGAAAACTGCAGCAACTGGTCACGGTGGCGCGCACCGGCTCGTTCTCGAAAGCGGCGTTGGAACTGAACATCAGCCAGCCGGCCCTCAGCCGCAGCATTGCGGCCATCGAGGCCCGCTACGGGTTCCAGATCTTCAACCGAACCGGCCACGGGGTGCAGCTCACCGCGGCGGGCGCCCAGGTAATCGAGCAGGCCCAGCCCCTGTTGCAGTCCCTGCGGGTATTCGACAACAACCTGAGGCTGATTGGCTCCGGGGAAGCGGGCACCCTGACCCTGGGGCTGGCGCCGCTGCTGGCGAGCCAAGTATTGGCGGATTTTTCCGGGGAGTTCTTTGCCTCAGGCGGGCGAGTGCAGCTGCGGACCACCATCGGCGCCGGCGCGATACTGGTCGAGGGGCTGAAAAACGACACCATCGAGCTGTTCCTGTGCCCCGAGGGCTACATCGACCCGGACCCGGAAATCGAGACCACGGCGGTGGGGGTGATCGATCCGGTCTGTGTGGTGAGGCGGGAACACCCGCTCGCCCAGCGGCGGGATCTGGAGCTGGCGGACCTGTCTGAATACCCGTGGGCCAGCTCCGTGGCGCCCCCGTTTATCGAGGTGCAGGAGCTGCGGCCGGCCCAGCTGGTCTGCGACAACTACCACATCCTGCGGGATACCGTGCTGCGCAGCGACCTGATCTGCATCTGCTCACCGTCCTTTGTGGCCAGCCAGCTGACAGAAGGCAGTCTGCGTGAGATACGGGTGAAGGGGCTGCCCCTGCGACCAACAGCGATTCTGGCCGCGCGCTTGCGCGGTCGCATCGAGTCGCCTCTGGCGAGGGAAGCCATTCGGCGCCTGCGGGCGCACCTGCGCCCTGCCGAGGGGGTCAGCCCGGTGCCAACGCGCTGATGCTGTCGCCGAGGGCGTTGACCAGTGCGTCGATCTGCTCGGCCTCGACAATGAAGGGCAGCCCCAGTTGAAGGGTGTCGCCCCCATAGCGCACGTAAAAGCCCTTTTCCCACAGGCTCATGGCCACCTGGAAGGGTCGCAGCAACGGCTCGCCGGGCGCGGCCTCCAGGGTAATGCCGGCGGCCAGCCCGCAGTTGCGGATGTCGCTGACGAAGGGCAGCCCCCGCAGCTGGTGGATGCGCTCTTCCAGCACCGGCGCCATCTGCGCGGACCGCTCGACCAGCCGGTCCTGCTCCAGGATGTCGAGGGCGGCCAGCGCCGCCGCACAGGCCACCGGATGGGCGGAGTAGGTGTAGCCGTGGGTCAGCTCCACCTGATACCCGGGCCCGCCGTGCGCCATGAAGGTGTCGTGGATCTGTTGGCGGGCCACCACCGCGCCCATGGGGACGGCGCCGTTGGTGAGCTGCTTGGCGATGGTAAGCAGGTCCGGTGTTACCCCGTAGCGCTCGGCACCGGTATTGGCTCCGACCCGGCCAAAGGCGGTGATGACTTCGTCGAAGATCAGCAGGATGTCGTGGCGGTCACAGATCTCCCGCAGCCGCTGCAGATAGCCCTGCGGTGGCGGCAGCACCCCGGCGGAGCCGGCCATCGGTTCGACGATGACGGCGGCAATGTTGTCGGCATCGTGCAGCGCAATCAGGTCCAGCAGCTCGTCGGCCAGATGGGCGCCCTGAGCCGGCTCACCACGGGCGAAGCGGTTCTCCGGCAACAGCGTATGGCGCAGGTGATCGCTGACCACGTCCGGCCCGAAGGGCGCGCGGTTGGCGACGATACCGCCGACGCTGATGCCGCCGAAGTTGACACCGTGATAACCCTTGGCGCGCCCGATCAGGCGTGTCTTGCCGGGCTTTCCTCGCTTGCGCCAGTAGGCGCGGGCGATCTTGAGGGCGCTGTCCACCGCATCGGAGCCGGAGCAGGTGAAAAACACGCGGTTGAGGCC
>JBJHAZ010000010.1:0-19448 GCA_050485225.1 Gammaproteobacteria bacterium | reverse complement strand
CCGTACTCGATCAACCAGGGCGACGTGCTGCATCGAGGTACCGGTGAAGTACAGTATGCGCCACCGGATCGCCGCGCCAGCAGCACCGACACCACCAACCTGCGCAAGTATCGCGAGCTGATTGAACTCGGCGTGCCGGAGGATGTTGCACGCGGCGTGAGCTACGGGCTTTATCGGGAAATGCGCGATCTTATGGGCAACCCGATCCTGGTGGATCTGCAGACCGGCGATGTCGTTGGTTCGCTGGTGCGCGATCCGAAAAATCCCGGCCGGGTCATGTGGCAATCACATGATCGGCAGAAGCAAAACCCGTCGCCCGCGCCTCAGCCGGCCCCATCGGCATCAGGCCCGATTGCGGTCAACCCGGAGACCGGCGAGCGAGTCATGTGGAACGGGCAGGCCTGGGTGCCGGTGCAGTAATGGCATGGCAGGGGCCGCCACCGCCGCCGGGATTTCAGATCGTCGAGCCGGAAGGGTTCGAGGACTGGTATGCCCGTATCGCCCAGCAACACGGGCTTGACCCGAACCCAAACGATCCGCGTCATCACTATGATTACCGCGCGGCCTTCGAGTCCGGCGTGCTCGCCCCTGATGCCGAGGGTCACTGGCCATCGGAGTTCAAGAGCCCAGAGCATCCGAACCTGATCGTTGAAGGTGTAGACACCCGGACTGGCGCCCCCGTTCCACCTGCGGGATTCAAGCTTGTAACACCAGAAGCTGAGGCCGGGATGCCGCCACCGCCGCCGGGATTTCACCTACAGGATAAGCCGTCCGGCAAACCCATAGAGGTAACCCCGCCACCACCCGGCTTCAAAATCGAGTCCGGCGAAAACATTAATGTGCGCCTTTCCGATGCCGATGTTGCCGAGCGTAGGGCGCGCGGCGAGCACGTGGCCGAGGCCCTGCCGTATCGTGGTTTCTGGGATCGGGCGAAACAGACTTTTTCGGAGTGGCGGAACCTCGACCAGAACACGCTGCAGGTGCTGTATCGCAAATTCCTCGCCGGTCAGCGTATCGACCCGGCCACCGGCAATCTGATGACCGAGGACCAGCTCCGCCAGCTCCACAACCTGGAGCGTGAGCGCGACGAATACCTGCTGGCCAGTCACGAACCCGCCGAGGGCTTTCTGGAGCATGCCGGTGATCTCGCGGGCATCATCGCGAAGGAGTCCACCGCGCCCACGGCACTCATGTTAGGCCCGGTCGGCACCGGCAAGAGAGGCCTTGCACGGGTGGGGACAATGGCCGGCGTGGGCGGTGCCTACGAGGCCGGCGCTGGCGCGATGGAGCAGATCGCGCGCGAGGGCGAGATCACTGAACCCGCCGACATCGCGATACGCGCGGCAGCGGGCGCCGTGGCTGCGCCGGTGCTGGATCTCGGCTTGCGCGGCCTCGGCAAGGCAGGGGAGATCACCCTGGATCAGGCCAGGCAGGCGGTGCGGCGCATGCGCCAGGGGCGGCCAGCCGAGGGCGTGACGCCTGACCCGCTACCGGCCACGCCTGAGCCTGCGCCATTACCGGTCAGAGAACCCACGGCGGCGACCGATCCAGTGGCTCCGGCGATGCGGGATCCCGCTCCCGGCCGGACAGGGACTGATCTGCCGCCGGTGGTCGATGTCGAAGCGCGCGACCTCTCCGCCCCGACATTCGGCGAGCTGCGCAAACAGGCCCTGGATTACGGGCGCGCCGCGTACCGGGAGCCGAGAGTGGTGAACGTGCGCAGTGATGGCACTGATGTGATCGTGGCCTGGCAGGGCATCAGGCACGGCATCGAAACCTCAAAGACACCGGCCTCGATAAAGGCAATCAAGAACATTCATGAGCTTCTTGAAAATGCCACCTTCGTGCGCACCATGCCGGACAGAAAGGGGCGGCGTAACATCCGGGCTGTGCATGAGTACGAGACGATGGCCAGAATCGACGGCAACCTGCATCGCGTGAAAATGATTGTGCGCGAGGATCTGCAAGGGCGGAGATTTTACGACCACGTAGCGGAAGCCAGGGCGCTCAGAAAAGCTGAACCCGCCGGTACCTCTGGGGAGCGGGTGGGTCAAGAACCTCCCGTGTCACACCAGCCTGCGGCGGGCTCAACCGTTAGAAGGATAGCACGGCAGGACGACGATTTCACCGGCGGCGCCTCGATGCGGGCCCATGCCATGGCTGTACCTGCCGGACCTGCGCCGCCATCGGTCAATATGATCCCTGGCAGCCGCTACGTCGGCATGCGCCAGGACGCGGCCGACATCGCTACCGCTGGGGCTGGCGCACCAGTACGGGCCGAGCCCATCCGCCGCGAGGACGTGCTCCGGCCCTTCCTCAAGGCGCTGAACGTGCCGCTCTACCAGGGCCGTGTCAAGGGCAAGGATCGGCTCGGTTTCTACCTGCCGCACCGCGAGGCCGTCCGGGTCAAGAACAAGTCCGATCTGGAGGTCGCAGCCCACGAGCTCGCGCATTTAATTGATGATCGGGTATTTCAGGGTTTCTCCGGCACGGCAAATGCCCGGCCCTGGACCAAAGGCCCGAATGCCAGGGAGTACGCCGCCGAACTGAAGGAGATCAGCTACGACCGCAAGAAGGTGTATGAGGGCTTCGCCGAGTACGTGCGGTTGTGGATGACGCAGCCAGAGGAGGCGATACGGGCCGCGCCTCAGTTCACCCGCTGGTGGGAGAATTTCGTCAACAGCAACCAACAATATGGACCGGCCATCAAGCGGGCCCAGGCCGACATGCAGGCGTGGTACGGGCAGAGCGCGCTTGACCGGGCCCGCTCCAAGATCGGCGATCAGGGCACGCTCGCACCCCAGCACGCTGATCGCGGCGACGTTGTGCGCCAGACCATTTGGGATGATCTGCACGGCGTGCTCAAGATGGAGCGTGAACTGCTCGGCAAGCAGACCATCGGTGGGCCCTACGAGACGGCCCGGCTCACACGGGGCGGCTATTCAGTAGTAGAAGGCGCGCTCAGGTTCGGCCATCCCGTGGTGCGGGCGGACGGCTCGCACACGTTCAAGGGCAAGGGGCTGGAGGAGATCTTGCGCCCCATCGGCGGCGACCTGGATAACTGGACAATGTATGCGGTCGGCCGCTCGGCGCGGGAACTTAAGGCGCAGGGCCGGGAGAACCTGTTCACCAGGGCCGAGATCGAGGCCATGCTGAAACTGGAAACGCCGGCTTTCAAGAAGGCGTTCGATGAATACCAGGTCTGGAACAAGGGCGTGGTCGATTTCGCCGAGGCCAAGGGCCTCATCAATCCGGAGACCCGCAAGCTCTGGCAGCGCACCGAATACCTGCCGTTTTACCGGACCGGCCAGGGGCAGGCAGGCGGCGCCCGCAAGGGCGGGGTGGAGGGTCACTGGAGCGGCATTCATCGCTTGACAGGCGGCACCGGCAACATCAAGGACGTGCTCGGCAACATGATTCAGAACGCCTCGATGTTGATCACACAGTCACTCAAGAACGAGGCCAGGCTCGCAATCGCCGACACCGCCAACCGGGTACGCGGCGGCGGCCGGTTCATGGTGAAGATACCGAAGGATACGCGTGCGATCAGTGTTGACAGGAACCAGATCCAGCGCATGGTTTACGAGATGCTGGGCTTGACGCCGGCGCACATTCGCACCGATTCGGCGCCCAGGGAACTCGCCGATGCCGCCAACCTGCTCACCAAGCAGTTCGCGCAGATGCCGGAGTGGCTGCGCTTCTGGCAGTTTAACCAGGCGCCGCGCGGCGATAACGTGGTCGCCGTGATGCGGGGCGGTAAGGCCGAGTTCTACGAGGTGATCGACCCGATGCTGTATCAGTCGATCCAGTCGCTCGACCGCAAGCCGCGCCACTGGCTCACCAACTTCTTGAATTCGGTGCGCCGCGTGGGCCAGGCCACGATCACGATGACGCCGGATTTTATGGCGGCGAACCTGCTGCGCTCCGACCTCTATGCGGCGGTCACGAGCAAATCCGGCTACGTCCCCTTCGTCGATTCCGTGAAGGGCTTCAAGTCGCGCGTCACCAACGATCCGGCCTACCGGGAGTTTCTGGCCAATGGCGGCGGCTTCTCCTCGTACCTGCGCGATGAAGAGGTGTTCCGGGCCCACCTGAAACGCTGGTACACGAGCAAGGGCATCGACTATCGCACCGTGATCGACACGCCAGCCAAGATGGTGTATGCGCTCGAGACCCTGGGCGAGGCCATCGAGACCACGGCCCGGCTCGGTGAGTTCAGACGCGCCGTGGACAAGGGTTTCGATCCGCGTCATGCCGCCTATCTCGCCCGCGAGGCCTCGGTCGATTACGCGATGCGCGGTACCAGCGATGTCATGGGCTTTTTCTACGACTCGATCATCTTCTTGAAGCCCGGCATGAACGGCCTCGATCGCATCTACCGGGGCTTCGTGCACGATGACCAGCGGGTGTTCATCGCGGGCGCCACCGGCACGCTCGCGCTCATGTCGATGGTGGGCTACGCGCTCATGCGCGGCAACGAGCTCTACGAGCAGATGGAGCGATGGGATCGGGACGTGCATTGGCACTTCCTGGTGCCGACAACCCAGCAGGGTGTCGAATGGTACGCCGCCAAGATGGGACTGCAAGACGCAACCGAGATCCCGCGCGGCGATTTCGATCAGCATTTTATCCACTTCCGCTATCCCAAGATCTGGGAGATTGGCGCTATCAGCTCGATTGCCGAGCGCACCATGGAGAACATCCTTGATCGAACGCCTTCGAAGTGGTTCCACGATGTCACACGCGTGGCGATGGATCTGTTTCGGCTCGATTATATGCCGCAACTGTTCGAGCCCGTGTACGAGCAGATGCTGAACAAGAGCCGATTCACGGGCCGGCCCATCGTGCCGCCGCACATGAAGGATCTACAGCCATTCGCACAGGCCACACCGTATACGAGCCGCACCATACAGGAGATCGGTATGGCCACCCGGCACATGCCGGAATCGCTGCAGATTTCTCCGGTGCGCATGGAGGCGATGCTACGCGGTTACTTCAACACCTGGGCGCTGTACGCGCTCGGAATCTCCGATGCGATGCTGTTCGATGATCAGCCCGACATGCGCCTTGACCAGTACCCGGTACTGCGACGGTTTTACGTAGAGGAACCGCGCCGAGGCACCGCTTGGGAAACCCAGTTTTACGATCTACTGGGCGAGGTCACGAGCCTGCGCCGCACCATGCGTTACATGGACCGCATGCACCGGCCAGAGGTCACCCATGAGCTCTACGCACGACCAGAGCAGCTCTTTTACCGGGAGATGCAGGGTTATCAGAACGTCCTCTCCGCTATCCACGAGGAAATGCGCGAGATCCAGCTCGACCGCTCGATGGACTCGGCAGAGAAGCGCCGCTTCCTCGATCAGTTGCAGCGCGAAAAGAACGCCTTCCTGCGTGACATCATGGAGGATATGGAGGATCGGCGGGCCGAAGCTACCGGATCCCGCTAGTGCACGCCATTAAGTGATTGGGCAGATCAGGATGCTCATAAATGAAGCATTGCGAATCGAATACCGGGATGCCGGCCCGGCGCCGGCTGGGAATGGTGATCTGTCGGATCGTGCCGCCGTCATCGAGCCGGTGGATCTCATCGAGGTAGGCGCCGCGCTCGACCCGGTGCTCGTAGGCGCTGCCCATCTCGCGGATGACTTCGACGCGCTCGGTCTCCCGAGCCTTGGCCAGCCAGACGATCCCCAGCAAAACAAGCACCGCAATCCCAACGGTCCACGTGGTTCGCATCCGGCAATAGTAGAACATGCCGGCGGCAACTGACAGGGGAGGAATCGGGGCGGCAACGTAACTTCACGCACGCGCGCCAGAGCCCGCCTATCATCGCCCCATGCACTTAAACATCGTAAGGCACATCACCGCCACCACCGGCACCGGCACGATCACCCTGGGCGCGGCCGTGACCTCGTTCCTCACGATGGCCCAGGCCGGCGCACTGGACGGCCGCCCTTACACCTACTGCATCGAGGATGGCGCGCAGCGTGAGATCGGCCGCGGCGTTTACACGGCGAGCGGCACCACGCTGACCCGCAACGTCATTAAGTCAACGAACAGCGACGCGGCGATCAACCTGTCCGGCAATGCGCAGGTGTTCATCACCGTGGCGGCCGAGGATCTGCTGACCGGCGACGCCATCGAGGTGACCGGCACCGAGGTGAATTGCGCGCTGGGCGATTACTTTTACAAGACCGTGGATGGCAATACGACGTTCACGTTCGCCAATATCCCGCCGGCCGGCAGGCGCTACGGGTTCACGCTTGAGATCAATCACACGAGCGGCACGATCACGCTGCCTGGTGCGGTGATCTGGATTGACGACGAAGCGCCAACGCTCGACACCGGGCACCGGCACCTGCTCATGTTCGCTACGCGCGACGGCGGCACCACGATATTCGGCGCGGCGTTGCCCAACTACCCGGCGGCATCGTAATGGACGCGATGACGCACAGGCTGATGATGGCGGCGGCAAGACGCTCTGCAAATCAAATCATTATCACAATCGACGATGACACTCAGAATATTGACTTATGGTCTCTGGTTAGCGCGGGTGAGATATACGTCCCTGGCCAGACAGAGATTATCCTCATTAATAATGCAGTTATAGGGTCCAGCACGCTTAGCGGTCACGCTATAGTAATCTCTGATGATTTCACTCTCGGGGATAGCATAATCATCGAAAATTACGGCCATATTGTGAGTCGGGGAGCTGATGGTGGTAACGGTTCATCTACTGGCAATGGAGGCAGCGGGCAAACAGTCTCAGGGGCTGCGATTAACGCGGCCTTCGCCCTCATGGTATTCAACCACGGTATTGTGGCCGGTGGCGGCGGCGGTGGTGGCGGTGGTGGTCGTGGGCGTGTCACCACTACTCCCTTCCCGGTAACTTGCGGAAATACACAGGGAGGTCGGGGTGGTGGCGGTGCTGGGAATACGCCCGGTAGTCGCGGGTCTGGCTCTGGGAGTTCCGGTACAGCTAGTTTGGAGTCTGGCATATCGGGCACCAGTGGCAACACGAATGCTGGCAACGGAGGCGATGGAGGCGATCTCGGAGAAGATGGTCAAAATGGAACGGGTGGTACCGGCTCTTCCCAATGCCCCGCTACGAGTAGCGGGGGCAACGGAGGCACTGCTGGGTTTTACGCCATCGGCAATTCTCACATCTCATGGCAGGTAACCGGTACTAGATTGGGCAGGGTGACTTCATGAACCTCGCAAAACTCAACACAAGAAACGGCGCAGTAGAAGCCTACCCGTACACCCTCCGCGACTTGCGGGCCGATCATCCGCGCACGATGTTCCCGCGCAATATCACGGCGGCCGATCTGATCGATTATGACGTGGTTGAAGTGCAGCCGACCGAGAGGCCGGCGCACGATCCGATCACGCAGGACGTGATCGAAACCACACCGGCATTCGACCGCGACGCATGGCGGCAGCAGTGGTCGGTTGTCGATGTGGACCAGGAAGAACGCGAGCGACGCGCGGCGGCGGCAGCGGACGAACAGCGTGCACAGGATCGCGCGCAAGCTGAAAAGTGGATCGCGGATCGCGCCATTATCGAGGCCGCCCAAGATGACGATGCGCCGGATGAAATCAAGCGCGAAGCGTCCCGGCTGGAGGCGTCCACACCCACGGACGCGGGTGACGTGCGCACGCGCTGATGCTGGGCCACTCCGCCATAGGTCAGTACGCCATCGGTCAGGCCACCGGCTTTATCCTGGTGGCAGACACCGATGCACTCGTGGTCACGCTCGCCGAGTTCGAAGCACTTGCCAAGCAGATCAACAAGGACGACGCCGACGCCCTGCTGCCGCTGCTGGCCGAAGACGAGCAACGCATCCGCACCCTGCTGTTACTATCCGACGCCGACACGCTCGTGATCACGCTCGATGAGAAAATCGACAAGTGGTTTAACGATCCGCGATCCGCGCGCTTCCTCAAGGTGCAGGCCGACATCACGGAGATGGTGGTGCGAGGCGACGCGGTGACGCTGAGAGTCACAAAGGAGTGCAGCCGTGGCGATTGAAGATACGGGGTGGGTGTCGCCCGGTAATGCCTCGAACATCAATAGCCCTAATGGGTTCACGATCAACACGCCCAGCATCGCGTGGACTAACCCTGGCAATATAATTGCCAATGATAGCAATTTTGCTGAATGCAGGGTTGCCAGCGGTGGTGGCGTTGGCAATCCTGATTATGCCAGGGTGCTGCGGGCGTTCGATTTCGGACTGGACTCTTTGTTGCCGGCTATCTGCATAATTCGCGGCATACAGGTGAGGTGGAGGGTGTGGAAAAGCGAAGGTAGCTGCCAATTGTTTTCTGCTAATTCGTCCGGTGTCTTGCAAGCATTCCATTTATCGGTAAATGACGGATCCGGCCTCGAAACCAAAGGCGATGAGATGATCGCCGGTGCTCTCACACAATTTATGGCTAATTCTGCATTTCTATCGTCGCCGACCTGGATTGAAACAATGCTCAGCAATCAAGACTTTCAGCACCACCCTATCGGCGGGCCTGAATTTACGGGCGACTACAACTGGACCAGGGCTGATCTCGTGCGCACATCGTTCGGCGTATTCATTGGCAACATCGCCCTGGGCAATCTCACCACCGCTGGCAATCCGAGCAATGTTCGAGTCAATCACGTGCAGATAAAGGTGTTTTATGATGAGGCGGTTCCAAAGTCCGACACCGACACCCTGCTGGCCGCCGTCACCGAGGCCGAGGATAAGCTGCGCACCTTGCGCCTGGTCACCGATGCCGATGCGCTGGCCGTGGCGCTCATCGAGAACGAGCAGGCCATCCGCACATTCCTCGCGCTCACCGATGCCGACCTGCTGGAGGTCAATTTAGGTGAAAACGAGATCGCCATTCGCTTGCTGTTCAAGGGCGATTCCGATGTACTTACCGTGTCGCTGGAGGAACTACAGCGCGTATTCCGGGGCCGCGGTTGCCACGTAATGGTGGTCCGGCCCGATAACAGGACCATGCGAGTGATGCCGGACATCGTGACATTGAAGATCAGGAAAGAATGACGAAGGCCGCCGATCCCGTATTGCCGTCGGTGGAGGTGCTGCGCACCCGGTTGACCAAGTGGGATGGCGACGTGCCCGAGGAATACTTGGGCGTGGACGTGGATCCCGACAACCCGCCGCCCGGCGTCAAGGAGATCATCGAGGTCGATTACCAGCGCGGCGGCGCCGCCCGCGTACTGTACCGGAGGAACTGAGACATGCCGCTTACCACCGTCGCCTGCACCGAGCTCGCCCGCATGGTCATGGGCGACTCGCCTACATTATATAATAATGCCAACGCCCGGATCGGCGTCGGCGATTCCAGTACCGCGTTCAGCGCCGGCCAGACCGACCTGCAGGGCAGCAACAAGTTCAGGAAAGGCATGGAGGCCAGCTACCCGCAGCGCAGCAGCAATGAGCTCACCTTCCGGTCGCTGTACGCCACCGATGAGGCCAACTTCCACTGGCGCGAATGGGGCCTGTTCAACGACGCGAGCGCCGGCACCATGCTGAACCGCAAGGTCTCCGACCAGGGCGAGAAAACGAGCAGCGAGGCCTGGCAGTTCACCGTGACCGTGCAGGTCAACCCGGGCAGCTAACATGCCGCGCCCGGTGGTCTATCCGACGAACGGGACGGCGCCACCGGACCTGGCACCGAAGGATCCCGATGCCGTCATCACCTACACCATCGACTGGCGCGACTGGCTGAACGGCGAGACCATCCAATCGAGCTCGTGGATCCTGCCCGAGGATCCGGGCAGCATCGAGAGCGACGGCGATAGTATTTCCGGCGGCAATCAGTTCACCACCATCGCGCTGTCAGGCGGCACGCCAGGCAAGCGCTACCTCATCACCAACCGGATCGCCACCGACACGCGCGTCGAAGATCGCAGCTTCTACGTGCGCGTAGTGGACCGATAACAGGACCGACATCATGGGCTGCAAGGGTAAAGGCAAGGGCAAGAAGGGCAAGTAACCCGGACAATAACCGGACAGCAGGCCCGTAAGTCATTGTTTCACGTGGAACTGTCGCGCCCTTTCACGGCGGCAACAGGGGTTCGAATCCCCTTGGGGACGCCACTCGTAGCGATAGTACCCACTCACAAGCGGCCATATTCGGCCATATTCGGCCGCAGGAACCGGACAGAAAACGGTCAGGCTACAAGGCGATCTTGACTACCCGCTTGAGGTAATCTGGCGCGAGGTGGGCGTACCGCTCCGTGGTCTTAATACTGGAGTGCCCCAGGAGCGTCTGTACGGTCCTGAGCGGCACGCCGGCCATGACCAGATGACTTGCGTAGCTGTGGCGCGTCCAGTGCAGTGAGCCCGGTAATTTGGCCCGGTGCAGCGTGTTTTCGAAGGCCCTGGAGAAACTCTTGGGATTCACTTGCGGCAGCACGTAGATGCCATCCACTGAGCGCAGCGCCTTCAATGCTGCCTTGGTGCCCTTGTTGTGCGGGACCAGCCGCCACTTGCCCGATTTCGTTCGGCCGCCCTCGGTAGTAGATAGGATCTTGATGCCGCGATCATCGATCCATTCCTTTTTCAGTATCAGCCCCTCCTTTCTTCGCATTCCGGTATTAAACATGAGCTGCCAGCGGGCGCGATTCTCAGGCGTCAGCGCTGCCTCGTAGATAGCCTGGATCTGATCCATGTCGTAGAAGGGCGGCGGCCGGTCCTGCAGGTTCCTGGGCGGCTTCACGCCCTTGATCGGGTTATGTCCGATGATCTGCCACTCCACGGCCTTGTTGACGATGGCCTGCAGTGTCCGCAGCTCCTTGGCCACGGTGTCCGGGGCAGCGCCCGCCGTGAGCCGATCATGCTTGTACTGTTCGACCTGGCGGCGCTCCAGTATGCCGATGGGATTAAGGGCAAAGGCCGGGATTAGCCACTGCTCAACGAGCTGCTCTACCCGGTAATGAGAGTCTGGATATTCGGAAGCATGCCAACCCAGGTACTGGCGGGCGAAGTCCTGGAAGATGGGCCCGCCCGGCAGATAGCCGCGCTTATGGGCGAGCTCGTATTCCTTGGTGGTCTTGGCGGTTTCCGCTTCCTTGCGACTTACGCGGCCGAGCGACCGGCGGATCTCCTGCGGTCCGTCCGGCCCCGGCTGGGACCAGCAGAGATAGTATGATTTTCCTCGTTTTCTGAGTGTTGCCACTGCGCCCTACGTTCTTTTTCTATGGCGTTTTGGAGATCAGTCTTGCGGAACATCTTGATGCCGTCAACGTAGAAGTGCGGGATCCGCAGGGCCTTCACGGTCTGCTTGAACTTCGACAGGGAGCGGCACATATATTGCGCCGCCTGGCCCTGGTTGAAATAGTCGAGTCCGCGGAGATCCATGGGCTGGCTCACGTTGCGCCAATAAGGCTCACAGCCTTGCGCAGATCTTCCATGGTCACAGGCTCTTTCGGTACCGCCCTGTTCAGCCTCGGCTTGAATCTCGATATGTAAGCACGCTCGACAATATCCAATAACTCGGGCGGTACCTCGATATATGAGAAATGGCTGAACTGCTTTTGCTGTCTGTGGGTGATCAGCCTTGAGTGGACATCTATGCTCTGGCCAACGTACACGATTTCATCGCCCTCTATCAGAAAATAAATGCCGCTGATCGGTTGATTCGGAGCTTGCGCAGCCAGAATGTCATCCGTGCCCGGTAACGCTGAGCCAATCTTGCCGCGATAATCCACCTCCACACGCCACTTGCGGACCACGGCATCGAGATCGGCCTTGGTGACCCTGATCAGCTTGGATGTGATTCGAATATGAGCAAGGTCGCCGTTATCCACCAGCCGGCGTACAGTGCGAGCGGAAACGGTCAGGTACTCGGTCGCCTGTTCCAGGGTCATCAGGTCGCTCATAACTTCTCCAGCCGGCCTGGCCCATTGATCACGATCTCGCCATTGACCACGGTAATGTCTGGCACGTAGCGATAGCCGCGCGCGCGGATACTGTTGGCCACGATCACCTGCTGCCGGAGCGCGAGCAGCGCCTGGCGCCTGGCGAGTTCGAGATCAGGCGTCATGCCGGAAACTCGTCCCACGTTTTGCCGTCGAGCGTGCGGCCGGCGCGCTTTTTGCCGACGCGCACCAGCAGGGCATCATCGCTGCGGTCGCGGTGAAAGCCGGCATGGAAGTCGCCAGCAAAGGATAGACAGCCTGCCCGCACGGAGGCCGGCAGGTTCTCGTGTTGCTCTGCCGGCGCCCACTCACCCCACTGTTTTAGGAAAAATGGAACCCCGGCCGTGACACACTGATCGCGCAGCGAGCGGACCCAATCCGGATGCATCGGCCGTGCGTGCGGGCCACTCTCGCCGCCGGCGATGACCCAGTTGATGCTGGGAACGTCCGGGCACGGCCTGGCCATATCAGTGTGACGCCCAGTTAGTGCATTGACTTGGCACCAGTCATGGCCAGCGGCGTCAGCGTCGATATGGTCCAGCCTGATTGCTCCCAGCAACGGCTCGCAACTCAGGAAACGCACCGCCGCCGGTGTCTGTAGCAGCAGCGGGATGCGTTCGTCGGCGGTTGCCTGGTCCTCACAGGAGATGCCGAGCCAGACGTTATGAAGCGGCCACGAATACACTTCGCGCGGGCCGCCATCGAAGCTGTACCACTGGTTATATATGTCCTCAACATCGTGCTTTTCCAGGAAATCCAGCATGCGTCGTGGGCGCTTGGTCAATACCTGAAAGGTATGACTGCTCGCTATAGCCATGATCGTGAACACGTCCAGAATAAACTCGTCCGGGACGTCCTCATGAAACAGGTCACTCATGCTGTTGACGAACACGCGCCGCGGCTTCCGCCAGCGCAGCGGCTGTTCGAGGCGCTCGGGGTGGCAGCGAACGTCGGTGAACTTGCGGCCGGGATACGGGCGTGGGAATACCCGCTCGGCGTAGCAGTGCTTGCAGCCGCTGCTGACTTTGGTGCAGCCCGTGACCGGGTTCCAGGTTTCTCCGGGAGAGCCGTCATCGCTACGGGTCCATTCAATACTAGTCTTGCCCATAGGCCGCATCCTCCAATAGCTCAAGAGCACCAACGCCAACCATTGGTTGAACGCCGATATTCTCGATAAATTCAGGGCGCATGATGTCGATCCATGGTTGCGGGTCCGTGTCTTTCTTGCGGCTATTGCATGTACGGCACGCTGGAACAAGATTGCCTGGCTCGCTCTGTCCGCCCATAGCAACAGGAATTACATGGTCAAGGGTTTCAGCGTCTGCCGGGCAGTAAGCGCAGCCGTCCTGTAATGCTTCCTCTCGCCACCAATCAGGAATAGGCTCAAGGATCGCGTTTCCTTGCGTAGATGCGGGAGCGGATAGCGGCACCAGCCGGACCAGCGTAGTATTCTCGATACCGCGCATTTTCCCGTTCGCGTCTTTCCTCAGCGGCAAACAATTGGTATTGAACTGGAGCGCGTGTAGCACGACCACGGCAAGATGCCGCCAGACCATCGCCGCGGCTACGGTCAATCGGGAAAACGAACCGGAAATGCCACCGCTTGCATTGAGTGCACCACTTCTCACCATTGCGAACACGTCGGACATATTCATCAACCGATACGCCGATACGTTTGGCGGCAGTGATCGTCTGCCATCTTGCGTCAGTCCATTCTATAGTGGTGTCACCCACGGTCGATGGCCTCATGTAGCGACACCGGCTTGAGATCCAGCGGTGAGGTTGTGAGCAGATGCCGATGCCGGTTCGCAATCACGGCGGCCGAGCTCACGCAGTGATGCAGGGCCTTTTCGTGATTGCCGTCTTTGAACGCCTGATCGCACTTGCCGAGCAAATAGCCGACCAGAAAGATCCAGTCGTTGCCGTTCTTCATGGCATCGTGCGCTTCGCCGAATCGCTCGCGCTGGTGCGCCGCCTCGATCTGCACGGCCTTAACAAAGTCGGCAGTCTCCGGCGTGTTGATGAGTGCGCGCAGGCGGTCGCGCTCGGCGACAAGCTGGCGCAGGTCAGACGGCACCATG
The DNA here is from genome assembly GCA_050485225.1 of Gammaproteobacteria bacterium. Classification (GTDB taxonomy): domain Bacteria; phylum Pseudomonadota; class Gammaproteobacteria; order Pseudomonadales; family Porticoccaceae; genus JBJHAZ01. Next base: position 5,441 of record JBJHAZ010000010.1, on the reverse strand, counting down.
CGATCCAGGCAGTCATCCCGGCAGGCATCCTCGAACGTGATCTCACTCATGGCTGGCCCCATTCTTGTCGCGCATGACGGTGACCAGGACCGGCCAGCTACCATCAGCCTGGAAGGCGAGCAGCATGCCGTTAATCCTGAACCGGCCCTTGCGATCTGGTTGGCCCTGCCTGGCCTCGGTGCACATCCTGATGAGCCAGGCGTGCAGGCCTTCCTCGGGCTCGCGTGTCTTGCGGTAGATGTCGAGGCAGTTCAGCGATGCCCGGTCGATGGCGTGGCCGCTGATGTCAAGCTCTGGCGTCACGGTGCCGCGGCGTTCGAGCTCGGCCTTGGCAATGCCCGCGTTCGGCCCGGCCTGGTTTGCCAGCCACTTGAGATATGACACCGGCAGCCGGGTCCACAGCGTGCCCTTATGCTTGCCGAACTCTACGATCAGGTTGTGGGTGTTAATGCTCATGTTATCTGCATCCAAGGTCGAATGGTGTCGCAAGTCTCGCGCCAGCTATCCAGCCGGACACGCCATGCGTGTTCGCTCTCGCAACTCGAATGGCGCTTTGTTCAGTGCGCGCCCGGACATAGGTAGTCACTGCATATAGGTAACTGCCCTTGCGCGTGGGGGAGTAGGGCGAGAACGTCACCACCCACTTCTTGAACTCGTGGCCGGACCAGAACTGTCTGGCGTTAAAGCTCATTCGTACCACCACGGCCGGTAAATCGTGCCGCCCATGCCCGGCAGGTACACGACCACCGCGCTCGGGAAATTGTAGGCACTGGTTTCGCCCTCGAATCTGACCCGGTGCGTGAGCATGCGCACCAGGGCGACGATGGCATACGTGGCCGCCTCGCCGGCCGGCATGATGCACACCTCATGACAGCGCTGCATGAACTGCCCGATGAGCGGCGCCGAGTAGGGCGGATTGACGAAGATGCTGCCACAATCGTGCCAGCGCTCGTTCATGGCATCAGTAAAAAAGCGCTTGCGGAGTGCGTTTTCCGGCGTGGCAGCAGCATCGACTTCGAAATCAAATTCGAGATCCAGCGCCTCGTACAGCGCGCGCGGGGTCCGGTGTTCGTCGCCACGCTTAGGCATTCACCACACCTTCACGCTGCGCGAGTCGCGCGGGCGATCATCACCCTGGCGCTGACTCAGCTTGTCGAGGTAGCGCTGCTCGCGCTTCGTGAGCACCTGGCGCCGGATCGATTTCCTGCGGTTGCGGGAGCGGCGGCTCATGACTCTTGTTTCCCGATCATGTCGCCGACCATCTTGCTGGCGGTCTCAAGGTATGCCTTCGCATGCGGCAACGGTGTTCCGCAGGTCAGCAGGCTCACGCGATGCACGCCGGCCGGATCCGGGTTTTCCACCATCACGGTCAGCATGTACTTGTACTTGACCTTGCCGGCGTTGATGAGCGCCTCGGCGCGCGCGATCTCATCATCGACCGTGAGCACCTCACCGACGCTCGCCCCTGTCTGTTTTATGCTGCTGCTCATGTCATTTACCTGTCAGTGTTAAAAAACCCGCCGGCCATTCTGGTTCCACGGGAAGCCTGCCACTGGCTCGTGGATGGGTGGAGAGGAGGGCGGCCGGCGGGGGTCTGGTCAATCGTTACGCGCTCTCGGCAGCCACCAGCAGGGCATCCAGGCGCCGGCTGAGTACCTTGGTCACGTTCGCCTTTTCCTGGCCCTTGAGGTGTTTCTCGTTGAGCTCCCGGATCTCCTCGATGGCCGTCATGCTGTCGGCGGCCTCGGCGAGCTTGAGCAGCTCGGCCATGGTGAAGCCCTGCGAGCTCGGATCCGGCGGTGGCGTTTCTGCAGCCGGTTCCTCGGTCTGCTTGACATCCGGGGCGGTTTCCTGCGGTTTACTTGACGCAGTTTCGGCCGGCTCGCCGTTCTTGCCGTTACCCTGCAGGCGCTCGGCAATGTCATTCGCGCCGGCGTCACCATCACCCGGCTCGGCCGGGGCGGCATCGCTGCCGGCGAAGGCCTGCTCCACGGTGGTGTCGCCATCACGGATCGCGGTGGCAATGCCGCGCAGCGTGACCAGCATCTCGGGCGTGATCTCCTCGACACCGGGCACACCCAGCAGATTGAGCACCATCTCCTGGGTGGCGCCCAGCTTCTGCAGGTAGGCCAGGGCATCGGCCCGGCGGTTGGTCAGTGTCTTGGCGTCGCCCATGATCACGTGCCGGGCGGCATCGTACATCGACGACCAGAACGCCTTGGGCACGCCCTTCAAGATCGCGTTTCTGAGCGCAATCGAGCAGGCCGCGTTCGCGGTCACGCCAATCATGTCCGGCTTGTAGCGCCGGCCCTGGCGGTCAACGATGCGGCGCTTGACCTCGTAGGTGATGGCGACGTTACGCTCCAGGTCATGGAACGCACCCTGTGCGGTGACAAACTCGCCATCCTCGGCGACCACACGGGCGCCAGCCCGGGAATTACCCCAGCAGGACGCGATGATCTCGGCCATGCGAGCGCTCGGGCCCTCGATGGTCTTGCCGTCGCGTGGCAGCGCGTAGATGCACTCCTGCGCCACCTGGTCGTTCAGTGTGACCAGGGCGGTGGCTTCCTCGATGAAGCGCTTGATACTGCGCGGGTAACGGTGCGCCGTGGCGATCTGCTGGTCGATCTCCGACTTGTTCAGCAACGCCAGGGTCTGCGATTCCACCACGGCCGACGCTGGCACGTGGATCTCTCGTTCGGTGTCTTGGGTCATGATCTCATCCTCAACTGATGCGGTTGTATTTAGCGAAACCCGGCATATCGAGATCTCGCATGGGTTCATAGCCTGGCCATTCGTCGGCCTTGAGGCAGCGCTGATAGGTGTCCATGTCCTGGCGGTACTTCGCCCGGCCCTGGCGTCGCCACTCGGGCGTGATGGTGTAGCAGGCGGTGAGATACGGCGGATCTTTTTCCACGCACAGAAACACGAAACCGTCGCTGCGCAGGCCGCACTCGCGCGCGCCGTCCTGATACCAAGCGTCTTGCACGTCGTAGCGGTACTCGTGCACGGCGCGCTGGAAACCGCCACAGCTGGCATCGTTCGCGGTTTTCAGATCGAACATGAGGAAGTGCCCCTCGCTGTACCCATCGAGCCGGCCCTTGCAGAGCCGCTTGGTATCCTGGTCAATCCAGAACAGGGTGAGTTCGACGCGCGCGGTGTTGATCATCGCCTCGGCGAATGGATTGGCCATGACAGAATCACGCATGAGGTGCAACTGATCCCAATCAGACACGCCCCAGGGCCCTTTGGTCTCATCGGCCTTGGTGCTGATCGTGAGCTTGCCGGCTTTTTCCATCTCCTTGCGCCAGGCCTTCGCCTCTTTCGAGTAGCTGCCGGAAAACTTGTCCTGGATGTAGATCTTCGGGAACTCCTCGGGCTCCAGGACCAGGCAGTGCAATGCGGATCCGAACATCATGGCCGGCGTTGACGGTCGCGGGTAACGGCGCTCGAACAGGTAAGTGGCCGGCGACTTGTGAATGTTATCGAGGCCATGCTTGTTCATGCCGGGCGCGCGCTTGTAATCCTCGAAGCTCATGCCCTCGTGGATACCGAGCGCCGGCAGATCGGGTTTCAACTGTAGCTGTTCAGCGGGGGTGCTCATCGTTCTTGGTTACTCCTCAACTGGTTAATGAATTGCCCGGCGGCCATCTCGCTCATGCCCTCGGTCATGATTTCCCGCACCTTGCGCTCGAAGGTTTCGAGCTCATCGCCCTCGGCCTCGGCCATGGCCTGGGTGAGAACCTGACAGGCCATGATCGCGCCCACGAGCACGCTTAGCCGCACCGCCTTCCCCATACCCTGGGATTCCAGGATCTCGATCACCTGGTCATCGGCAAACTTGTCCCGCATGGCGTTGAACAGCGTGAGGATGGGGCCGTCGTTCATGGCGTGGTCCTGTAGTAATCGTGCTCGCTGCGGTCACAGCAGCAGAGCTTGCAAAAAGAGCCGTCGCGGATAGGCTCGTCACAGCCCAGGCAGTAACGCGGTGGTTCGGCCGTGAAGGCCGGGCCAAGCACGGCGCCGCACGTGGTGCAGTGTTCGGTGTCGCCCTCGCGGGTGCCGGCGGTCTGATTGCCGCAGCTTGGGCAGCGGCACTCAGTCATGGATCACCCGGCAGATCACGCAGCGGCGATCATCGGCATCGACGCCCGGCACCTCGGTCATGACGCGCTCGGCGACTCCCGCTTTCCGGTGAAACGGCACCATGCGCAGCTCGGTGAGGGAGTCGGCCTTGAGGATGCAGCCGTATCTGCCCGCGAACCGGCCGATGTCGGCGATGGGTATATGGTCTGGCAGTTTCAGGGTGATCATGGGTGGGGCGATTCCAGGCGCTCGGCCAGCTCGTTGGCGCGCTCGGCCTCGTACTCGACGATGCGCTGACCGCTTTGCACCAGCACCAGGCTCCAGACGAAGCCGGCGAGCAGCAGCAAGATCAGGATCGTGAAGGTGGCGGGCCGGCGATTCATGTCTCGATCTCCGGCCGGTAGTCTTTGGTGTTAAAGGTCCATGCCACCGCCTCGCGCGCGGTCTGAATATCAGGCGGCACGCGCAACATGTATTCCTTGAATCGCGATGATGGCGGCGAATTGACTGCGGCACGCGCGTCGTCGCCGAAAATGGCTATGGCCTCATCCCGCGACAGCGGCCCGTCCGGCTCCGGCGTCGAGTTCAGCACCCGGACCATGACAATCGGCTCATCGTCAGGGAGTTCCTTGCGGTAGAGGATGCCGGCCTCGTCGCGGCTTACAGCTTTTGCGCCGGAGTCCAGCAGATATTTGTCCTGGCCGTAGCGCTCGATCATCACGCGCCGGACTTCGACGTTGGCTTCTGCGTCGATTTTCTCGACGGTGATCTCGTGTGGCTGCTCAACTATCCAGGGCTCGACACGAACTCCGTGCACCGCGTATAGCGCGTAATCATCGCGGTAGTGCAGGGCCGGGCCGGTGTCGGCATGTAGTCGCCCCTGATCGTCCCGGCCGACGACATCGGGCCTGTCAGTGACGACGCAGAAATCATTGAATGGATACCACCAGCCGAGGGACCGCGCGATAGCGCAATGATCATCCAGCGCGGCTTCCAGCTCCGGCGGATAGACCGCGCCAATGCGCCGGCCGGTATCACCCCACCCCCAGAGATAGGCGTCCCACTGGCCCCAGAACCAGGTATCCATCATGCGGATTTGCTGGTCCCCGAGCTGGTCCCAGAGCTGGTCCCTGAGCTGGCCCCTGAGCTGGCCCACGAGCTGGTCCCCGAGCTGGCCCACGAGCTGGTCCACGAGCTGGTCCCAGAGCTGGCCCCAGAGCTGGCCCCAGAGCTGGCCCCTGAGCTGGCCCCCGAGCTGGACCCAGAGCTGGACCAAGAGCTGGTACAATAGAGGGAACCCTACATTGCCCCAGAGATGGGGCAAGACATCGACAGAGTGATGGACGGTGTGAAGG
>JBJHAZ010000009.1:18453-21180 GCA_050485225.1 Gammaproteobacteria bacterium | reverse complement strand
ACACAGGCGGTTGGCCCAGTCGAAGCTGAGGCGGTCCAGCGGGCCGCCCGTGGTCAGGCCAAGCTGGTAGCAACCCAGTCGCCCGTCGTCCTGAAGCAGGCTCAGGGGACCGGCTCGGAGTACCCTGAGCCCGCTCGGCTTTCCGGTTGCGCCTGGCGTCATGGCAGCTCGCCTCCCAGTGCCAGAAATTCGTCCCGGTCGATGGCGCGAAAGCGCACCCGGTCGCCCACTCGCCAGAGGGTGGGGGGCTGACGCTCGGGGATAAAGAGGGTCTCGGGGCACAGGCCGATCAGGTTCCAGCCGCCGGGGGTCGGGGTCGGGTAGATCGCCGTCTGGCGATCCGCGATGGCGACGGCGCCGCGCGGGATGCGCTGTCGCGGCGTGGCCAGCCGGGGTGTGGCGAGGGCTTCCTGCACCTGTCCCAGATAGGCAAAGCCGGGCGCAAAGCCCAGCGCGTACACCCGGTATTCGGTGTTCCGGTGACGTGCGACGATTTCCTCGGGATCAAGGCCGGTGTGACGAGCGATGCGGGTCAGGTCGGGGCCGGACTCCTCGCTGTAGTACACGGGCAGCTCCACACGGGCGCCAGCGACCGTGAACTCATCCGCAGCGGGATCACTGGCCACCTGCAACAGGTGGCGGCGCAGGGTGACTCGATCAATGCAGACCGGGTCGAACACCACCAGCAGGGAGGCGTAGGAGGGAATCATGTCCACCAGCCAGCGCGGTGCCTCGGTGTCCAGGGCAGTCGACAGGTGCTGAACGCGGGCCAGCAGGGCCGGGTCGATATCGTCGCCGAAGCTCACCAACAGGGCATTCTCGCCGGCAATTTCCACCTTCGGGTTGATGGTCATGTCCTTGGTGGGGCTCCCGTGTCGAGCAGGCGACGGATAGCCTCCACGAGTCTCACCGAGTCGGGGTGGTCGCCGTGAATGCACAGGGTGTCGGCGGCGAGCGGTAGATTCCGCCCGCCGGTGGTGATGATCCGTCCCGTCTCGCGGAGCAGGGCTACCTGCTGCAGGATGGCGTCGCCGCGCAGCAGGGCATGCGGGTGGCTGCGGGGCAGCAGGGTGCCGTCGTCGCTGTAGCCGCGGTCGGCAAAGGCTTCCAGCGCCACCTGCAGGCCGAGCCGGTCGGCCTGCTCGCGATGTTGCTCGCCGTCCCCGGTGGCGAGCATCACCAGGGTCGGACGGTGACGCCACCGGGACAGCGCGTCCATCACCGCCGCGCGCACACCGGGGTCGGCCATCATGTCGTTGTACAGCGCGCCGTGGGGTTTGACGAACTCGATCGGCAGTCCGGCCTCATCGGCCAGCGCGCCGAGCGCATCCAGTTGGACGTGGATCAGGCGCACCAGCTCCGGGTGGGGCAGGGCCAGCGACCGCCGGCCGAAATGCTCGCGGTCGGCGTACCCGGGGTGGGCGGCAATGCGCACACTGTACCGGTTGGCCAGTGCCAGGGTGGCGCGCATCACCTCGATATTGCCCGCGTGATAGCCGCAGGCGATGTTGGCGAGGTGGATATGGGGCATGACCCGGGTTTCCACGGTCAGCGCGCCGGGGTCATCGGTTTCGGCGAGATCGCAGTTGAGCAACAGCGGCATGGCGACTCCGTGCCCGGTGGGCATGGACGGGGATGGGTTCGGCTCCGGATCATGATACCAGTGTAGCGCGTACCAACCTTCCGGGGTTGTCCCGCCGCTTCGAGGCTACAGCCTGAGTCTTTTGAAGACCGGCTCGGGAATCGTGCGGATGGCCAGCATGACTAGCGCCCAGAATCCCGGTGTGTACAGGGTGTTGCGGCGGCGGGCGATGCCGCGAACGATACGGCGCGCGACGGCGTCCGGGCTGGCCACCAGCGCTTGCGGCAGTGCCAGCCTCCGGGTCATGGGCGTGTCCACGAAGCCGGGCTTGATGGTGATGACGTGGACGCCACAGTGGAACAGCCGCGCGCGCAGCCCCGCGCAGAAGGTGCTTACGGCGGCCTTGGCACTGCCGTAGAGGTAGTTGGACGGGCGGCCGCGGTCACCGGCCACCGAGGCGATGACGGCCAGTGTCCCCGATCCCTGTTGTTCGAGCTGGTTGGCGAGCCGGGTCAGCAGGGCGATGACCGAGGTGCCGTTGGTGGCGAACTGCGCCAGGGCGTCCGCCACGTTCTGCTCGCATCGGGTCTGGTCAGGCAGGGTGCCGTGGGCGATCAGGGCGATGTCGATGGCCGAAAGGGCCGTCAGGCAGGCCGCCAGCATGGCGGCGTGGCTGTCCGTGTCGGTGACGTCCAGAGTGTGCGTGGTCACCGCTGTGGCGCCGCGCCCGGCCAGGTCGGCGGCGGTCTGGGCGAGTTTGTCCGCGTCCCGTGCCACCAGAAAGAAGCGGTGGCCCTCTGCGGCCCAGAGGCGCGCGCAGGCGGTGGCGATGGCGGAGGTGGCGCCGATGATCAGGATGTGCTTCATGAGGTGACTCGCTGCCAGAAACGGGAGTTGAGCGCCGGATCGCGCAGGGCCTCGACCCGCTCCCAGTCGGGGTAGGCCTGCCGGAAGTGGGCGCCTTGCATGTGGGCGTCCTTGGCCGGGTACAGCCGCCCCCCGCACTCGTGCACCAGTGCGTCCAGATGTGGAAACAGCCGGTCGTCGAGATCCGCGTGCTGGGGGAAATCCAGCGCCAGGCTGGTGCCCGGCAGCGGAAACGACAGCAGCCCCGGCGATTGCGGCTCGCCGCAGCGCTTGAGCAC
>JBJHAZ010000009.1:0-18443 GCA_050485225.1 Gammaproteobacteria bacterium | reverse complement strand
CCCGCTGCCGCGAATCAGGGACAACAGTTCCGGCAGGACGTCGCTGGCCACGGCTTCCGGCAGCACGCACTGGTACTGCTGGAAGCCTCGCCGGCCATACAGTCGGTTCCAGTGCAGGATCCGGTCGAGGGGGAAGAAGAAGGGCTCGAAGAGCCGGATGCGGGTGCTGGGCATGGCCGGGTGAAGGCGCCAGTAGGCCGCGTTGAAGGCGCGCAGCGAGGCATGGTTGATCAGCGATACCGGCGGTGTCACGGGGAAGCTTCGCTCATGGCGCGTCGGTACTCGGTAGTCGCCGTCGTCGACGTGGTTGGCTGCGGAGTACGCGCCGCGCCCGCGCGGGTGCAGGCAGTCGAGCCAGGCCACGCTGTATTCGTGCCGGGGGTCCCAGTCGTCGGCCAGAGCAAAGAAATCGCCGAGGGTATCGAAGCGGGCGGTACGCACCTGCAGCCGTGCGGAACTCACCGGCTGCAGGTGAATTTCCACCCACTCGATGACGCCGGTAAGCCCGAGGCCGCCGATGGTGGCGGTAAAGAGGGCCGGGTCCGACATGAGGCTGCACTCGAAGCGACCGCGATCACTGCGCACCATCCCCAGGTTGAGCACGTGGCGTCCGAAGGTGCCGTTGCGATGGTGGTTCTTGCCGTGCACGTCATTGGCCACCGCACCGCCGAGGGTTGCGAAGCGCGTGCCCGGCACCACGGGCAGGAACCAGCCTTGCGGCACGGTCACCGCCAGCAGCGCGCCCAGGGTAATGCCGGCCTCGGCGCGCACGATGCCGCGGGTCCAGTCGACGCTGATGATGCGATCCAGCGGCTTGAGGCGCAGTACGCAGTCGCTGGTCGCCAGGCAGCTGTCGCCGTAACTGCGACCGTTGCCCCAGGGCAGCGTGCTGCCGTGCTCCGCCATGGCCTGGGCGAGTCGATCCGGCACCTCGCTGCGCCAGTGGCAGTCGACGGCCGACTGGGGGTGCGACGGGTACCTGCCCCAGGACTCGAAGCGCTTCATAGCCAGGTCGCCGCCCAGAACACCAGCCCGAACAGTCCCGCCATGATCAGACTGGGCCGGTCGCTGAGGGCAAAGACCACCGGGTCGGCGTGCATGTCGCCGCGATGGGCCAGCATCCAGACGCGGGTTACCCACAGCAGCAACAACGGGCAGGCGAACCAGAGCGCGCGCGGGTCCGAGTAAACCCCCTTGGGCATTTCGTGGACGTACAGGGCCAGTACCAGCACGGCGGCATAGCCGGCGGCCGCACCCAATGAGGAAATCATGGGCAGGTCGGCGGGCTGGTAGCCACGTCCGCGGGTCTGCCCGAACAGGCCGCGATTGCGGGCTTCGTGCAATTCGGCGTAGCGCTTGACCAGCGCCAGGCTGAGAAACAGGAACATGGAAAAGGCCAATAGCCAGAACGTCGGTTCGAGGTCGAAGGCGGCAACTCCGGCGACGACACGGAGTGTATACAAGGAGGCCAGCGCGATGACGTCGAGGGTCATTTGGCGCTTCAGGTACAGCGAGTAGAGCAGCGTCACTCCGTAGTAGAGCCCCAGAACGGCGGTGAACGGCCAGGGCATCAGCAACCAGGCGCCCGTGAAGGCCGCGATCAGCAGGACGGGGATCGCCAGCATGGCCTGCCGAATGGTGAGCGTACCGGCGGCCAGCGGCCGGAAGCGCTTGGTGCAGTGGGCGCGGTCATCCTCCAGATCGAACAGGTCATTGAAAAGGTAGACGCTTGAGGCGCAGAGGCCGAAGAACAGGAAGGCGAGCACGCCCGTGACGAGCAGGTCGATGTCGGTGAACCGATGGGCCGCCAGCAGGGGCACGAAGATCAGCAGGTTCTTGGCCCACTGGTGCAGGCGCAGTGCCCGGGCCCAGGTCTTCAGGCCGCCACCAGGGGTGAGGATGACTTCGGTGACCGTTGCAGTGCGCTGCGCCTGCTGCAGCGCCCCGGGTTCCGGATTGACCACCCAGGCCTCACGCGCCGCGCGCCAGATCGGCACATCGGCCAGTGCATTGCCCGCGTAGTCGAAGCCGCCCTCGCCAAACTCCGCCACCAGGCGATCCCGCTTGTTGTGTGCCGACAGGTTGTGGCGACCATCGCTGGCAAAAACCCGGTCGAACAGCCCGAGATGATCGGCCACCCGTTGTGCCAGGCGCTCATCGCTGGCGGTGGCCAGCACCAGCTCCCGTCCGGAGGCGCGTTCGGCCTTCAGGCGTTCGATCAGCGGTTCGTTGTAGGGCAGTGTTTCCACATTGATGTCGGCCACATCGGCCAGGCGGGCCTTGAGGTGGGCCTTGCCGTGGCCGAGCCAGTGGAGCGGGCGCCACGCCTGCAACGGGCGACGGCGCACGAAGCCCAGACCGGTCTCCAACAGCAGGTCGGAGCGCAGCAGGGTGCCGTCGAGATCGACCACCAGCGGTGGCGGTGTGCGGTTGTTTTTGTTGTCGGCCACGTCCATCCTGTTGCCCGGTCGCTGTTGCAGCCCCGGTCGGACTGCGTGTTGATGCCCCGTTCCCGCAAGCCCGTGTCCCGGGCGGCGTCTTCAAGCTGGCTCACGCCTCGCGCAACAGCCATTCTACCCGCACCCCCGCGGCCCGGGAATCGCACAGCAGCGGCGCCAGCGCCTCCAGGGCGGCGCGCAGTTGCTCGTCGAGTTGCCAGGGCGGGTTGACCAGCAACACCCCGGAGCCGTGCATACCGTAATCGGTCTGCGGCGCTCGGACGGCCAGTTCCACGCACAACAGGTTGCCGATATTGCCTCGTGCCAGGCCCTGCCTGAGCCGTTCGCTGCGGTCCCTCCCCGGCGCCAGCAGAGGGTACCACAGGGCCAGTGTGCCCACGGCCCATTTGCGGTGCAGTTCGTGGAGAGTGCGTTCCACGTCGTCGTAGTCGCCGTCGACCTCGTAGGCCGGGTCGATCAGCGCCAGTCCGCGGCGCGGTGTCGGTGGCGTCAACGCACGCAGGCCTTCACAGGCATCGCGGTGGTGAATGGCCACCCGGGGATCGGCGTCACAGTGGTGTCGCAAGACCTCGATTTCGCGGCTGTGCAGCTCGATCAGGCAGGCGCGATCGACGGGGCGCAGCAGGCCGAGGGCGATGGCCGGTGACCCGGGATACACCGCCAGTTCGCCGGTGGGGTTGTGGCGCCGAATCTGGTCGAGGTAATCGGCGGCCAGTCCATCGGCGGGCGGGTTCTGCCACAGCCTGGCGATGCCGGACGAGAACTCGCCGGTCTTCAGTGCCTGACTGGAATCGAGCCGGTAGAGCCCCGCGCCGGCATGGCTGTCGATGTAGGTGAAGGGCTTGTCCTTGCGCAGAAAGTGGCGCAGCAGCGCTACCAGCACCAGGTGCTTGAGGACGTCGGCATGATTGCCGGCGTGATAGCTGTGGCGATAGCTCAGCATGGGGCCTCCGGGACGTGCGGATCAACAGTGCCACTGCAGTGTCTCCGGCAACCGGGAGGCGGCGTGCATTGTCCGGCATTCTAGCGCCACGGCGCTGGGCATGGCGACCTTGCATCGTATACTGGAGCCAAAACAGGAATTCGTGATGCCATCTGACTCTACCGGACACCGCTTTGACCTCGGCCTGCGCTGGCTTGCCGCCGACGACGAGTCGCTGCCCGTGGTCCGGGGCCGTGACTGGCGCGACTTTCTGGCGGCCGGAGTGGACCTTCCCGAGCCGCGGCGGCTGTGGCTCGCCCGATGGTGGCCGCTGCTGGCGCTGCTCACCGGGCCGCTGGCGCTCACCGGCCTGATGCTGTGGCCCGAGCGCAGCGGTGTTCATCTGCTGCTGTTCCTGCTGGTGTTCGTCTTTACGCCGTTGGTGATGCTGGCATGGGTCGGCGTTCGCGGGCTGATGCTGCGTCGACCGCCCTGGTGGCGGGCGCTGATCACCGCTCAGCGCGACCCCGTTGTCGCCCTGTGGTGCGCCCGCCAGTCCCTGCTGCTGCAGGGGCTGTTCTGCATCGCCGGGCTGGCGTGGCTGTGGCTGGCGCTGCTCACCCGGCAGATCATCTTTTACTGGGGCACCTCCATTGCGCCGGTATCGGCGCGCGTAGCCGGCTGGTTCGAGGCGCTGTCCGCCGGGTTGTTGCAGCCGCCGGATATCGAGGCCGTGCGCGCCGCCGAGGCCGGTGCCATCACCGGTTGGGAGGGCGCGCTGCTGGCCGACAGTACGCTCTGGGCCGTATGGCTGACCCAGGTGGTCGCCCTGTGGGTGCTGGTGCCCTGGGCGCTGTTGCTGCTGGCCTGCCAGCTGCGCCTGCGCTCGGCGGTGGCCCGCTGGTGGGAGCACAGCCCCCGTCTGCGCCACCGCTACGAGCAGGCGACCCGTCCGGCCGTGGGGTATCGGGCGCTGCAGCCGGAGCAGCCGCCGGTGGAGCCGGCGGGACACGACTACCCCGTTGTCGATCGGCCCCCGCAGACGCCCGGTTTCGGCTGGCGTCTGGCTGTGTCTGAATTGCCGGAAGGCAGTTGTGTGCTGGGGGAAGGCCGCCACGGCGACGATGAGAGCACCGTGGCCGCGCGGGCCGCTGACTGCGCCCGCTGGTATGTGGCGGCGTACGCGGTACCCACGGGCGATCTCGCCGACCTGCTGCAGCGCCATCGCGCCTGCGGCGGCCAGCCACGGCTGACTATCCTCCTCGGAGGCGGGGACGACCGGCCGGAGCGGCTGGATGCGCTGCGCCACAGCTGGGGTGTGTTCCTCGAGCGCAACGGCCTCGATCTGCCGGTGGAACTGGTGCGACAGGAGGGTGACCGATGAGCGATGACACCGTCGGCCGCAGCACCGGGGCCCCGACCTTTGGGCACCCGATCTTTGCGGTGGTCGGCCATCCGAATCAGGGCAAGTCGAGTGTGGTGTCCACCCTGGTTCAGGACGATCACATTGCCATCTCGCCGGTATCCGGCACGACGCGGGAAGCCCACCGTTACCTGCTGGCGCTCGACGACGAGGTGTTGTACGAGCTGGTGGACACCCCCGGTTTCCAGCGTCCTCGACAGGTGCTGGAGTGGTGTGCCGAACGCAGTGCGACACCCGCCCAGCGCCCGGCGGCCCTCGCCGCTTTCGTTGAGGCGCACCGGGACGAGCCGCGTTTTGCCGATGACTGCGCGCTGCTGGAGCCGATCCTGCAGGGCGCTGGAATTGTCTATGTGGTGGATGCGAGTCAGCCCTTCAGTGCCGCCTTCGAGGCGGAGCTGACCTTGCTGTCGTGGACCGCCCGGCCACGACTGGCGCTGCTCAACCCCATGGGTCATGCCCACCATGAGCCGGAGTGGCGCGCCGCGTTGCAGCAGTATTTTTCCCTGGTGCGCACCTTCAATCCGCTGCTGGCGCCGTTCGAACAGCACCTGGAGCTGTTGCGCGCCATGGCGGAGATTCACCCGCCCTGGCGCGCCGGCCTGCAGCGCGGCGCGGAGGCGCTGGAGCAGCAGCGGGAATCCCGCCATCGACAGGCCGCCCGGCTGCTGGCCGACTATCTGCAGGATGTACTGCGTTTCAGTCTGTGCCTGCCGGTGGTGGGTGCGCGGGAACAGATTCGTGAGACTGGGCTGGGTCAGTACAGCCGGGCGTTGCAGCAGCGGGAACGGCAGCTTCAGTCCCGGCTGGCAAACCTTTACGGTCATTCGGAACTCGACTGGGACAGTGAATGGCAGCCCCTGAACACCGATCACCTGACCGATGCGCGGGAATGGCGCGCCTGGGGGCTCTCGCGGCGCAAGCTGACCTCGCTGAGCGCCGGTGCCGGTGCGCTCACCGGGGCGGGGCTCGATGCTGTCACCGGAGGCGCGTCGCTGCTGCTGGGGACGGCCATCGGCGGCACACTGGGTGGGCTGGCCGGGCACTTTGCGGGTCGCGATGCCCTCACCTTCGAGCTGGTGTCCCGGGTGCCGGGTTACGAGCAGTGGCAGCTGGGCCCGGTGGCCAGCATCGAGTTTGCCACCGCCTTGGCCGGTCGAGCCCTGCGCAGCTGGTACCAGGTGCGCCAGCGCAACCATGCCCGCCGCGATGTGTTGGCGCTGCGGCAGGAGGACCTGTCCCACTGGCTGGAGGGCCTGCCCCGCAAGCAGCAGGTGCAGTTGCTGTTCTGGCTCCGTAAGCTGCTCAAGCGACCCCTGAACGAATCCGAGCAGGGCCAGCTGGAACTGCTGGTGCTGGCGCTGGGCGCCCAGATGGGCGACCGCAGCGCCGGTGACGCAGCGCCCTGATCCGGACGCGGGGCTTCAACCCCCGTTCTTGCAGGCCACCACCATGGCGTTGAAGGCGGTGCCGTCCCAGGCCTGCAGGGTGCGGTAGTCGTGGGCCAGCAAGGTGGTCTCGAAACCGGTGTCCTCCAGCATCCGTTGCAGGGCGGGCAGGGTGATGGCGGTCATGGTGTGGTGATCGCGCCAGTGCTCCTCGACGCCGGCGATCGTGCGCGAAATCGCCAGCTGCAGGTCCAGCGCGTCGCCCTCCCCGCGATACGTCCAGCCCGACCGGAAGCACAGCTCGCTGTCGCCGTCCCGCAGCCGGCTCACCACCTGCCGGCTGTCGGCGATGCCGCGCACGTCCACGGCATTGAACAGCAGCACACCGCCCGGCTTCAGGGCGTGCCAGGCGCGGCGCAGGGTTTCCGCCAGCCTCGTCGTGGGATGGCTGTAATGAATGGAATAGAGAAAGCAGGTGATCAGATCGTAGGCCGCGTGCCTGTCGAGGTCCGCCATGTCGCACAGCAGCAACTCCGCCTGCGGGGTGCGTGCGGCCGCCCGGGCCAGCATGGCAGCGCTGTTGTCGAGCCCGCTGGGCACAAAGCCCCGTTCCGCCATGTGCAGCAGGTGCTGGCCCGTGCCGCAGGCCAGGTCGAGGTAATCCCGGCCGTCGGAGCGGGCAAAACAGTCGAAGGCACGACTGGCAAAGGCGCACTGCTCCTCGTACTCCACCTCGGCGCAGAATTGGTCGTAGTAGCCGGCGAGGTCGGCGTAGAGGTGTCCGGTCCGGGGCATGGGTGATCCAGGGAAAAGGTCCAGGGAAGAGATCCAGGGAAAAGATCGAGGTCAAGCGCCCCGGGCAGAACAGGGCAGTGGCGGGCGGCGCGATTGTGCCGCCATCCATCGCGCGCGGCAAGTGGCTTGGCAAGCGGTGTGGCACGCAGCGATTTTGCACCCGTGGGGCGCCGCGCTAGACTGGCGCCGGTACACCCATAACAGGAATGACCGCGTGCTTCACCGCCTTGCCGACGTCTTTACCCGAATCGTGCAGCGCTGGCTGCCCAATGCCTTCCAGATCGCCATCCTGCTGACGTTCGTCGTGCTGCTGGCCGGCATCCTGTTCCAGGGGCAGTCGCCGGCGGCCATGGTCGAGTACTGGGGCGACGGCTTGTGGCAGCTGCTCGGCTTTTCCATGCAGATGGTGCTGATCCTGGTGACCGGTCACGTGTTTGCCAGTGCGCCGCTGATCCGCCGTGGCCTCCATGCCGCGGCTGGCGTGCCGAAAAGCCCGGGGCAGGCGGTGGTGGCCATGACCCTGATCGCGGTATGCGTGTTCTGGATCAACTGGGGTTTCGGACTGATCGCCAGTGCGCTGGTGGCGCGCGAGCTGGCGCGGCGCGTCGAGGGAGTGCATTACCCGCTGCTGGTGGCCTCGGCCTACAGCGGCATGGTGATCTGGCACGCCGGCCTGTCCGGCTCGATACCCCTCAAGATCGCCGCCCCCGACGGCGACAGCCTGAGCCTGCTGACCGGCAATGAGGCCATCCCCATCTCGCAGACCATCCTGGATCCCGCCAACCTGATCATCTGCGGGGTACTGCTGATTACCCTGCCGGTGATCAACTGGCTCATGATGCCGCCCGCCAGCGCAGTGCCGCCGCTGCCCGCGTCGGTCCGCGAGCCCGAGCCGCAGCCTGATCCGGTGGCGCGCGAGCGGCTTTCGCCCGCGCAGCGACTCGAGCACAGCCGGTGGCTGGCGCTGCTGCTGGGGTTGCTCGGCGGGTGGTATCTGGTGGGGCGGATATCGGCGGGGATTGTCGACCTGAACACGGTGATTCTGCTGTTTCTGAGCGCCGGTCTGATCCTGCACGGCAATTCGGTCGATTATCTGGTGGCCTTCGAAAAGGCCGTGCGGGGCATCGCCGGCATCCTGGTCCAGTACCCGCTCTACGCCGGCATCATGGGCATGATGGTCGGTTCCGGGCTGGCGGTGTCCCTGTCCGACTGGTTCGTGGACAACTCCACCGCGCAGACCTTCCCCATCTACACCTTCCTCAGCGCCGGCATTGTCAATTTCTTCGTGCCCTCCGGCGGCGGCCAGTGGGCGGTGCAGGCGCCCATCGTCGTGCCCGCCGCCGAGAGCCTCGGCGTCCCGCTGGATCGCGCCGCCATGGCGGTGGCCTTTGGCGACGGCTGGACCAACATGATCCAGCCCTTCTGGGCATTGCCCCTGCTGGCCATTGCCGGGCTGGGTATCCGCGATGTGATGGGTTACTGCGCCGTGGTACTGCTGTGGAGTGGTGCGGTGATCATGACCGGCATGGCGTTGCTGTACTGACCGGTACGATGCGCTGCGGCGCCGGTCGTCGCGCCTTTTTGAAAAAAAATGTTCCTCCGGGTGATCCGTTTGCCTGTTGGCTCCGTACAAGTGTCGGGAGCCTGATTCGGTACGGCGTAAGGCCGGTCGGCGGGCCATCACAAGGAAACAGCCAATCCGGAGTGGAACATGAACTACAAAAACGTCTGCAAGTCTTTGGTACCCGCCGTCCTGCTGCTTGGAGCAGGCACCGTACAGGCCCACAGCTACTATGTGTCAGGGGCCTGGGCCTACAGCGATCCCGACAATGTATCCACCAGTGGCCGGTTCACCGACACCTTTACCACCGGCGAGGTCACCGGCGTCAGCCCGCCCCTGTCCCTGCCCTCGGGCACGCCCGTCGGCTGGGATACCCGGCTCGACAACGGCAACCTCTGGTCCATCGCGGTGGGTTGGCAGTTTCACGACAATTTCCGCGTGGAGCTTGAATACAACACGACCCAATGGGATGTGGACACCCATCGCGGCGTCAGCGCCGGCGGGATCGACCTCACCGCTGTCGACGCCGGTGTGCTGATCAGTGGCAACGTGGGTGACCTCGGCGTGTCCACCGGCGACCTGGTGGCCGATGGTCGTGGCTCGATCAAGCACGACACCTTCTTCCTGAACGGCTACTACGACTTCCGCAACCACACCGCCTTCACCCCCTACGTGGGCGTGGGCATCGGTACCCGTAAGCTGGATGTGGACTACCGGCCCTCCGGCGTCGGGGTGATCGACGACAGCGACCGGGTGTTTGTCTATCAGCTGGCCGCCGGTGTGCTCTACGCCCTCACCGAACAGATCCAGTTGCAGGCGGGCATCAATTACGTGGACGGACGCAAGGCGACGGTCAGGTCCGAGCTGCTGCCGGCGCGCTTCGACATCGAGAGTCAGAGCATCGATTACCGGCTGGGCATCAAGTACAACTTCTGATGGCCGTGTGAAACGCCGGGGTGGCGTGGCTGCCCCGGTGTTTTGTTGAGCTTTTGTCCGGTTTTTTTGTGGTTTCCGCTCCGTTATTTTCAGGCACAATGGCCCATGTCGACAGTCGCACGAACAATGAAAATCATGAGTGCCAGCGATGACATTCAGCAGCGGGACGCCGATCTGATCACTCGCATTGCCGGCGGTGACCAGCAGGCCTTCGCCGCGCTTTTTCACAGCTATGCGCCGCGCCTCAAGGGCTATTTCCTCAACGGAGCTGCGCCCGGGATGACCGAGGCTCATGCGGAGGAGCTGGTGCAGGAGACCCTGCTCAAAATCTGGAGCAAGGCCCACACCTTCGACGCTCGGCGGGCGCGGGTATCCACCTGGATCTACACGGTGGCGCGCAACTGCCGAATCGATCATTTCTATCGCCGGCAGGCCGAACAGTTGCCACTGGTGGACGCCGAAAGCGTCTGGTCCTCGCTGGAAAGCGAGCAGGCCCCGCAGGATGAGCTGCAGTGCTGGCGCGATCGCCAGCGCGTGATCGGCTCCATGGCCCATCTGCCCGACGAGCAGCGCGAGGTGGTCCAGAAGGTGTATATGGAATCCAAGTCCCATGCGGCGGTGGCGTCGGAGCTGCGGGTGCCGCTGGGTACGGTCAAGTCGCGGGTCCGGCTGGCGCTGGGCCGGCTGAAAGTGTTGTTGGAGTCTTAGCATGCCGCAGTTTCATCCCGACCAGTCCCTGTTGATCGAATATGCGTCGGGCAGTCTCGACCGCGCGCGGGCGATCGGTGTCGCGGTTCATCTCGAGTTCTGTCCCGCCTGCCGGGCCGTGGTGCAGCGCTGCAACGCGGTGGGTGGCGAGCTGTTGCGGCAGCAGGCCAGCCCGGTGAGCGAGGGATTGCTGGCGGCCACCCTGGCGCGCATCGATGGTGGGGCCGAACGGCCGGCTGCCGAAGTCACGCCGACGGTTCCGGCCGAGGTGGCCAGCCTGCCCACGCTGGTACAGAAACTGGTCGCGGGAACGGTCGGCTGGCGCTGGCGCCGGCTGTCCGGATCGCTGCGCACCGCCCGCTTGCGAACGGGCCAGAAGCAGTACGAGGTATCGCTGTTTCGCATTGGTGCCGGTGGTCGCGTGCCGATGCACGATCATCGCGGCGAGGAGTACACGGTGGTGCTGCAGGGCGGCTTCTCCGATCGGCAGGGCCTGTACCAGCCCGGCGACTTCCTGTTCCGGGGGCCGGGTGACGTGCATCAGCCGCAGGGATTACAGCATGAGGATTGTGTCTGTCTGTCAGTGGTGTCGGATCGGATCCGCCTGAGGTCCCCGCTGGACTGGCTGCTGGCGCCGTGGTTGAGAATACGGCCCATGTAACGTACCGGCTCAAGGCCGAGGTGGGTATACGCCGCTTACGGGGGTGGGCTCGACGTCGGCTCTAGCGGAAAATGCCGATACCTACACCGAACCGCACACTCGGCTCCTGCCGGGTTTCCGCCTGTTGTTCCGGCCAGAGGTGAAAGTCGGTGGCGCGCACCACCGGGTAGTCGTAACTGGCGTCCCCGACCATGCCGGTGCGTCCCTCCTCGAGGGGGCCGGTCACGGTAATCAGGCGATCCTCGCGAAAGTCTTCCGGTTCCAGGTAGCCCGGGTAGGTCATGAGAAAACGGCCCAGGGTCTGCTGGCTGGTGTTGGGCTGCTGGTTGTTGCGTAACGGAAAGGCCACGATCTCCAGGGTGGTCTGGTCCTGTTGCGGACGGACCTGGATGATGCGCCCGCCCCATACCACGGTTTCACCCTGTACCGACGCCCCCGCCTGGACGGCAGTGCGCGGCTGCAGCGAGGTGTTGATGTGGTCGCCCTCGAAGCGGGGGCCCGAGGCACACCCTGCCAGCGACAGGGTCAGCAGCGCGGTGGCCAGCAGTCGTCCTTGCCCTCGAATCATTGATCTCTCCTGTGGCTCGATGTATCCGGTGCCCGATTACCAGTAGCGGTAGGGGTAGCGATGTCGCCAGTACGGGTGACCCCAGTAGGGGTAATGATAGGGGTACAGCCAGGGGTCGGGGTAGGGGTCTGCGCGGCGCTCGGGACGGGGCGGCCACAGGTGTAGCGCCTCGGCGCGCAGCACCGGGTAGGGGTATTCGAAGTCGCCCACGTTGCGGACGTCCACACCCTCCAGCGCGCCCACGGCCGTCACGGATTTTCCGGACGTGTAGACTTCCGGATCGAGGAAGCTGTCGGTGACAATCAGGAAGCGTCCCGGGCTCATCTCGTTCTCGCGCGGGCGGCTGGTGTTTTCGAGCGGTCGCGCGACCACTTCAATGACGCTGCCTTCGCGCGTATTCTCGACGGCCGCTATGGTGCCGCCCCAGCGTACCACCTGACCCCGGTACTGGTCCGGTGAGCGCTGTACCTCGTGGGGCGCCGGGTGCGGCTCACTGAGGGGCCGATCCAGTTGCTGGGGAACCGAAGCACAGCCGCCGACAATCATCAGGGCCATTGCACCGCTGATCGAAACAAGCCTGGCTATCAGGGTTTTTTTCACATGCAGTCCTTTCAGGGCAAGTTGATGACACGCTCACTCAATAAGACTGCGCCGCGGCAAGAGCGTTCAATCGCGAAGCATCACTACGCCTCGATCAGGGTGTTGTAGAGCACCCGCAACGCCTCGTCGGCCAGCGCCTGGCGAACCCCGATGTGGAAGCAGATCTGGGACGGACTCTGATCCATCATCTCGATGGGCAGGTGGTTGTCCCCGAGGGCCCGCAACGCTTCGATTATAGGCCAGGAATTGCCTTTCAGCCCCAGTCCCACCGGCGTGAGGATCGACAGGTTGTAGGTGACGTTCATGAAGTCCGGTGCCAGCTTCTGGTCGATGCGTCGGCGCAGGTCGTTGATGTTGCCGGTCAGATCGTCCTGGTTGACCAGCACCGCAATATCGTCCTTGTCGGTGGGGTAGTGGTAGCAGTGGATGCCGAACTCCTGGAACAGCTTGAGCAGCTCGGCAATGAAGCCGGGCTCCTCCCCCAGCAGATCCTTCTCGATGTGGATGTAGGCGACGTTGTCGAGCCGGGCAATGCCAACGATGCCCTCCTCCGGTACCCGCTCGAACAGGATCAGCGTGCCGGGTTCGTGGGGCTGGTTGGTGTTGCGGATGTTGATGGGCACCTTGCGCTTCTTGCAGGGCAGCATGGCGTCGAGGTGAAAGACGTTGAAACCCTTGCAGGACAGCAGTCGGATTTCCTTGAAGGTCAGTCTTGGAATGGCCCGGGCGGATTTGATCAGGCGCGGGTCGGCTTCGTAGACACCGCTCACGTCGGTCCAGTTCTCGTACAGTTCCACATCCAGGGCGCCGGCGATCTCGCCGCCGGTGAGGTCCGACCCACCGCGGGAGAACACCGCCACTTCGCCCTCGCTGTTGACGCCGTAGAAGCCGGGGACCACGGCGATGCTGTCTTCGCGCACCAGAGTGCGGATCTTGGCGTGGGCATCCGGGCTGATGCGGGCGTTGAGGTACTCGCCCTGCACCACGAAGCCGAAGTCCTCGGGCAGCGCCGCGTGGGCGGGCATGCCCGACAGGTTGAAATACTCGGCAATGATGCGGGCGTTGTAGTGCTCCCCTCGGGACGCCAGGAACGCCTCGCGCTGCGGCCCCGATAACTGGGTGTCGAGATCCTGGCGCAGATCCTTGAGGATGTCCTTGCCGTCGACACCGAGGTCCTTGACGATGTCCGTGAACCGGGCGACGACGGCCTTGCGGCTGGCGTCGGCGGCAATATTGATGCGCTGGTTGTAGAAGTGTCGCCCTTCGGTGGCGATGTTGATGAGGTGGTCGGTGATTTTCTGCTCGCCCGGCTGGGTTCGGCCCGGCGCCGACACCACCACCACGCGGCGGTGGGCATTGGCGCGCACGATGTCGCGCACCTTTTCGATCTGGGTGGCATTGGCGAGTGAGCTGCCACCGAACTTGCTCAGAATCAGGTCTTTCATGGACGCATCCTTGAGTGGGCCGGTACTGCATGGCGACACGGCTCCGGCGTGACACCGGAGCCATGCATCATCGGGTATTACTCGCCATTACCGGAGCGCAGCGCGTGGCGTCGTTCCATCAGTGCGCCGAGGCAGTCGTCGACGATGGAGAGCCCTTCGCGCAGCAGGTCTTCCTCGATCAGCAGGGATGGCAGGAACTTCAATACCTGATCGTCGGCGCCTGCGGTCTCCGCCAGCAGGCCGCGCTCGAAGGCTTCACGGGAGGCCTCACCGGCGACGCCGGTCTGCGGCAGCACCAACCCCCAGACCATGCCGCGACCGCGCACGCTGGCCTCCAGCTCGGGGTACTTGTCCGCCATGCGCTGCAGCTCGGTTTTCAGGATGTCGCCCTTGTACTCGATGGCCTTGCTCAGGTCGTCGTTGTCCCAATACCCGAGCGCCTCGGTGGCGGCCACAAACGCCAGGTTGTTGCCGCGGAAGGTACCGGTGTGTTCGCCGGGTTGCCACTGGTCCAGGTCCGGGCGCATCAGCAGCAGCGCCATGGGCAGGCCACCGCCGATGGATTTGGACAGGCACACCATGTCGGGGTATATGCCGGCTTCCTCGAAGCTGAAGAAGGACCCGGTGCGGCCGTTGCCCACCTGGATATCGTCGATGATCAGCAGGATGTCGAACTCGCGGCAGAGTGTTTCCAGTTTTCGCAGCCACTCGACGCTGGCCACGTTGATGCCGCCCTCGCCTTGTACCGTCTCCACGATGACCGCGGCGGGCAGGTCGATGCCGCTGCTGCCGTCCTCGAGGAAGCGACGCATGTAGTCGATGGTGTCGACATCCTCGCCGAGGAAGCCGTCGTAGGGCATGAAGGCCGTGTTACTGCGCGAGCCGTAGGACTCATCCTTGTAGAAGTAGTTGCCGGTGACCGCCAGGGCGCCGAGCGTCAGGCCGTGGTAACCGTTGGTAAAGGCGATGATGTTGGAGCGGCGCTTGACCATGCGGGCCAGCTTGAGGGCGGTCTCCACCACGTTGGTGCCGGTGGGGCCGGTGAACTGGACCTTGTAGTTGAGATTGCGCGGCGCGAGGATAGTGTCGCGCAGCTTGGTGAGAAAGGCCCGCTTGGCCACGGTGGCCTTGTCGAGGCCGTGCACCACGCCGCCCCGTTGCAGGTATTCGATCATCGCCTCGGTCATCTGCGGGTTGTTGTGGCCGTAGTTGAGGGTGCCGGCACCGGCGAAGAAATCGATGTAGCGGTTGCCCTGCTCGTCAAACATCTCCGAGCCGCGGGCGGTGTCGAAAATGGTCGGGAAGGAACGCACATAGCCGCGAACCTCGGATTCCATTTCTTCAAAAATTCTCATCGAAATATTCCTCGTCGGTTGGATGGTGTCGGTTTGCAGGATGGCCGGTCGCGCCGGTGGGGGTCAGGCCTCCTTTGCTTTTCTCACCGCTGCGGCGTCGAAGGGCCCGATGCGCAGCAGGGGTTCCGCTTCATAGCCCTCGCCGGGGAACATGTCGGAGGTGAACAGATCGCTCTCTTCCAGCTCGGTGTCGAGGCGGCGGGCAATACCCTTGAACAGCGCGCGCGACGCCTCGTTGGACCGGGTGACGGTGGTTTCGAGGTAGAACGGCCCCCGTTCGGGAGTGACGGCCTCGAGAATGAACAGCGCCATGCGGCGCGCCAGTCCTTCGCCTCGCGCCGTGGCGGCGACGCCCACCTGCCAGAGGAACCAGGTATCCGGGCGGGTGGGTGGCAGCAGGCCGGTGACAAAACCTTCCAGGCGTCCGTCGCGCTCGGCGACCGCGCAGCAGTGTCCGAACTCGCGGCACAGCAGCATATAGGCGTAGCAGGAGTTCAGGTCGAGGGTGCCTGCGTCCTTGACCAGTTGCCAGATGGCAGCGCCGTCTTCGAGGGTGGGGTGTCGGAAGGTAATGGTGCCCGAGGGCTGGGTTGATGACATGTGCGGGTTTCCATGAGTGTCCAGAATATCCTTTCTAGCCTAGCGTACTGCCGAACTCATGACCACCGCTGCGGCCCTAGTCGACTGCTGGCGCCACGATCGACAAGGACTTTAGTGGCGACAGGAATTTCCCGGTCTACACTGGTGGGAGCCGGTCATCCGGATGCTGCGCAGGACGGTTGGCCGGTATCCCATACGGATAAGGAACCTCTGAAAGACGTCACGATCGAGGACAGGCGGGCCGCCGCCGGGGTTCCATGACAGAGGAGAGTAGACTCATGAAACAGTCTGCTGTTGTGCTGCTGTCGCTCGTCCTGCTCGGTCCCGTCGTGGTCGAGTCCGGGGAGGAGCGTTATCGCGGCGACGGTCACATGATGATGACGCCGGATGAGCTGAGCTGGGGCCCGGTGGCTTCCATGGGGGAAGGTGCCGAGATCGCCTTTATCGAGGGAGCACTGTCGGAAGAAGAACCCTTTACCTTCCGGTTGCGGCTGGCGGATGGCTATGAAATCCGACCTCATGTACACCCCGCCTATGAGCGGTTGACGGTACTGCAGGGCACGCTCCATTTCGCCCACGGCGAAGTGTTCGACCGCGAGGCCACCCGTCGCCTGCCGGTGGGCGGTGTCGCCATCATGCCACCCGGAGACCCGATGTTCGGTTACGCCGAGGGCGAAACGATCATCCAGCTCCATGGCACCGGCCCCTGGGGTATTCGCTACCTGGATCCGGAAGACGATCCCCGTCAGTGACGGCGACAGCAGCGGTCATCGGCTTCCGGCAGTGGCCCGCGCAGGCGATGAGCGGCGGCGCACCAGCAGGCTCATGCCGAGCAGGGTAAACCCCAGCGCGGCAACGATGGTGGCGGCGATCAGCCCATCGCGGATCTGACGGCCGGTGAAGGGCGTCATGAAATTCCATTTGTGCAGGTGGCTGAAGCTGTAGCCCTCCCAGCGATCGGCCCGGGTGACGGCGTCCACCAGCGCGCCGTTGGCCGGATCGATGAACACCTGGCTGTATTGGCTGCCCTGCACCGGCACCCGCCAGACCGGCAGGCGCTTGTTGCGAAAGTCGTAATCGGGGCCGAAGCCGGTGACCGGTTCGGCGTCGCCCACGGCGTCCGCCGCGAGTCCCAGGTGCGCGGCGGCGAAGTGCCGCGCCAGGGTCCGGTCGTCGAGTGTGGCCTCTGCGCCCGTGGAGGCCGACAGTAATCGGCTCGGCTGCTCGGTGGGCGTGCCGTCGAAGCGTGCGTGATGGCCGACGGTCTGACCGGGCCGTCCGCCGGGCTGCGCCAGCCGGTAGTACAGTGCGCCCTCCGGAGTCTGCAGCAGGGTGATGCTGTTGAGGGGTATGGGTGCGCCGTGGCCTGTATGGTCGGCGTCGGTGTCAGCGGGGTACTGTGCGGTCAGGGTGGTGAGGTCAAGCAGTGGCCCCGGAATCAGCCCCTGCGGCGATGAATCGCCGGCATTGTGCAGCAGGTGGTACAGGCCGCTGACGGAGAAGGCCAGCAACGGCAGCCACAGGCCGAAGGCCAGCCAGCGGTGCCAGCGGCGGCGCGCCTGGGGAATGCGGCGCGCCGGCAGGGCGAACACCATCACCATGCCGGTGACGCTCATCAGCACCAGGCCGCCGCACAGCACCAACAGGGCGGTCACGCGGCCCGCCTCCCAGCCGTCCAGCCAGTTGAAGGTGTGCAGTGACCGGAAAATGCCCTGCTGGGTGGTGCGGAAGTTGTTGGTGAGGCTGGCCAGGGCGTTGAGTTCGGTGTGGACGAAGGCGGTGCGCCGATCGTCGGTGTCGAACACCACCTTCCACACCGGCAGCAGGCGGTTGACTTCCGGGTAGGCGCTGTCGAAGGCGGTTTGCAGGCGCTGCTCCACAATCGGGGTATCGCTCAGGCCGGTGTAGTGGCGGGCGAGCCATGCCGCCTGCCGGCGGTCGAAGTCCGGCAGTTCCGCGCCGCTGTCGGGGTCGAAGTAGCGCCGCACCGGGTTGTCCGGTTCGGTGATCTGCAGGCGGTTGCCCTCGGCGGTGGGAATCAGCTTGACCAGTTGCGCCTGCTCGATGCCGTGGCGCTGAACGAGGGTCGGGATGGCCTGCACGTCGGCCTCACTGAACTGTCCCTGCGGCGGGAAGAAGGCCGCCTGCTGCGGCCCGAACCAGGTCATCAGGGGATGGGTCAGGCCCGACAGACCAAACACGATCAAGGCCACGCCGCCCACCCAGCCGAGCCGGCGGTGCCAACGCAGGCTGGCGCGTGTCAGGGTGGCCTTTTTCGGGGTGGGTTGCATGGTGTTACCTGTTCTGTGGGCCTGAGGTTCGGCGCGGGACATGGGTGTATTGAATAGGCGCGTTGACTCCGGCCGCCCTAGCCGGCGCCGCCGTTCGGGACACGCCGTAAGCCCGTCCATGGCGGCTCGACGGCGCCATCCCTGGCGCCGACGGTCCCAAACGACAGCGACGACGAGGACGGCCTGCCACCGGGTTGCGACGGGCACTGGAGTCGCCAACACCTCACAGCCGGAACCGCACGCCCACCGTCGCCGTGCGCGGCTGGCCGGGTCGGTATTCCAGGTCCGGCGATCCCACCTGGTTGCTCACGTAGGTGGCGTAGCGGCGGTCGGTCAGGTTGTGCACCCGGCCGTACAGCTCCCACTGGTCGTTGAGGCGGTAGTGACCGCGCAGGTTGAACAGGTCGTGCCCGCTGTAGTCCTGGCTGTTGGCCTCGTCGGTGTAGTAGCGGCCGAGGTATTCCCACTCCAGCTCGACGCGCCAGCGCTGGTCGGGCGCGGCGTAGGCCAGGTTGGCATTGCCCACGTGGTCCGGGGCGCGGGGCAGGTCATTGCCGGCGTGGTTGCAGGTGGCATTGCCGCAGATGTAGGCAAAGTCGCGGTATTCCTGCTGGCTGTAGCTCCAGGCGAGGCCCCCGCTCCATCGATCGGACAGATGCGCCTGCAGGGTCACTTCCAAACCGCGATGGCGGGTTTCGCCGCTGTTGACGGTGCGACGGGTATTGTCGTCGATC
>JBJHAZ010000008.1:0-21629 GCA_050485225.1 Gammaproteobacteria bacterium | reverse complement strand
GATTTGGGGCGACCTGAAACGTGGCCATGAAGGGCGGTGAGGGTTGGGGTGAGAAGCCTCGCCGGGTTCGACAAAGGCGCGCCAGCGGCTTTGGGCGCCAAGCGCAGCGCAGGCGGGGCGCAGCCCCGAGTCAGTCCGGAAGCGGCGACAAGGGTTTCGATTCGCTCCAGTCCGGGTAGGGTCCGAGGTTGTAGAGCAACAGTGCACTGATCAGGCTGGCGGGGACTCCGATGGCCAGCAATGGCGTATAGCTGCCGGAGAGGTCGTAGACCAGTCCGGCGAGATACGGACCCAGGCCGGCGCCCATGGCAACGAGGACGGACATGCAGCCAAAGATCTTGCCGAAGTGCTTCATGCCGCCGTATCGACTGGTCTGGTAGGCGCACACCTGGAATTTGCAGCCCGAACAGTATCCCAAAACGATCATGGCGAGGACGATCAAGGACAACGGACGCTCCGGAATCAGCAGGATAACAAAGGCTAGGGATGACGTTGCCATCGTCAGGCTGCACACCCGTCCGGCATCCATCCGATCCATCAGGTATCCGGTAACGAACTTGCCGGCTATGCCTGCGATTCCCGTCAGGCTTGCCAGAAGGGCGGCATTCTGACGTGTTACGCCGGCTTCGGTCAGGATCGGTACCTGATGAACGATGACGCCGATGCTGAGCACCATCATGATCAGCGTCGCCAGGGCTACCCGCAACAGGGGGACGTTTGTTGCCGCCTGGCGAAGCGTCAGCCCCTCGAGCGGGATGGTGTGACCGGTAGTGCCTCCGCGGGCAGCCTGTCGACCCCGGTCATGGGCGTCATACAGAAAAAAGAGGCACAGCAGCAGCCCGGGCGCCGACCATCCAAGGCCGAGTGCCACAAAGGCCGTTCGCCAGCCGAAACTGTCGATCAGCCACTGAGTGATCGGCGGTGCCAGTACCTGGGCCAGGGTCGCGCCGCTCAACACGCCTGCCAGTGCCAGCCCTCGGCCCGCCGAGAACACGCCCGAGACGGCCGCCGTCCAGACCGTCGAGTTGATGCCGAGGGACAGCACTGCATAGGCCGCCCATAGCAGAAGCCATTGGGTCATCGACCCCGTAATCAGCGAGAAAGCGGTCACCGAGGCGGTGGTGAGGATCATGCTGGGAATGGCTACCTTGCGGGCGCCGAATCGGTCGATCAGCATGCCGAGAATCGGTGCTAGGGGGGCGGAAAGCAGGGCGGTTATCGACAGCCCGGCCGAAACCTCCGACCGGCCCCAGCCGAATTCTTCGGTGAGGGGCTGGATGAACAGGCCGAACGAATAGGTGATGACCGCGGAGTAGGAGAACGCAATACCTGCGGCCAGAACTATGGGCCAGTGGCAGCGCCATTCCGCGCTCGAGGTGGAGTTGCCGGCTGGGGACATGGCATAAATCCGATTTGAGGCTTGCCTGGGCAAGGCAGCACTAAAAAATGATCATGGCTCCGTCAGCGCCAAAGGCGCGGAGGCCATCGCGAAAAAAAGCCCTCCATGGGAGGGCTCAGGGACCGGTTTCAGAAATACCAGTCTGCGGTGAGTCCGAAAGTACGGGGCAGGCCCTTGATCATCTGCAGGCCGTCGTCGTTGCGGTCGCCCATGAAGGCGTAGGCCTTGTCGGTGAGGTTGCGCCCCCACAGGGTCAGTCTCCAGTCGCCCGGTGCCTCGAAACCGAAGCGCGCATTCCACAGGGTGTAGCTGTCCTGGGTCGAGGCGTCGGTCAGGAAGGTATCGAGCTTGGCTGTGCTGCGGTAGGAGGCGTCGGCCCGTGCGAACCACTCGATAGGGGTATCGCGTACCGCGTCGCGGTACTCGGCTCCCAGGCTGAAGGTGGTTCGGGGCGCGTTGTCCATCTGCTTTCCGGAAAGATCCTGGGCACCATCCACACAGCTCGGGCCGGGCGGTTTGGGACAGGGTGCATTTTCGTACTCATCGTACTCGGTGCGGATCCATGCGGCGCTGCCATCGAGGGTCAGGTTGTCGGTTACCATCGCTGTGAAGTCGAACTCGAGACCCTGGGTGAAGGCTTCGGCAGCGTTGGTGATCAGAACATTGGAGATGTCCCCGACCATGATGGAGGTGGTCACCTGATAGTCCTCGAAGACCTGGTGGAACAGTGCCGCGTTCAGACGCAGCCGATTGTCCCACCACTGGCTGTTGAGACCGATTTCGTAGTTGTACGCCACCTCGGGTTCCCAGAAACGCAGGGATTCATCGCCTCCGGGGACTGCCCGGTTGATGCCGCCGGACTTGTAGCCCTTGTCGTGGGTGAAGTACACCATCTTGTCCGCGTCGATGTGGTAGAGCAGTTTGGCGGTGTAGGTGATCTCGCGGAAGGTGCGTTCAAAGCCCAGGTTCACGGCTTCGTCTTCCGACCAACGCAAGCCGACCACACCGGTCCAGCGATCACTGAAGTCGTAGGTGAGGTTGCCGAACAGCGCGTAGGAGGATTCATCGCGTTCAGTGACGTTGACCAGGTTGCCGTTGATCGAGGTCGGACTGAAGATCTCCTCGTTCTGGTAGAACGCGCCCACGATATAGGACAGGGGGCCGTCGATATTCGACGTCAGCTGGAATTCCTGGGTAATCAGGTCGTTCTCGGGTGCGGTGGTCAAGGTCGACAGCGGCAGGATGGAGCTGTCCCTGTCATAGTCGTAGGAGGTTTCGAACTTCTCGATGCCCGTGATCGACGTCAGGGTGTGGTGTCCCAGGTCCCAGTTCACGTTCATGATGAAGCGTTTCATCGTATCTTCCGATGAGTCGCTGTAGTTCTGGAAGGCGCGGCCCAGGGACGGCGTGGGTGGCTCACCAGCATTGAGCTGAGCGAAGGCTTCCGGGTAGGTGACTTCCGGCCCGGGCCCGACCCTGACGACCCCATAGTCAACAATGGCGCGGTCCAGAACCGCTTCCTGTTGCTGGTACTCGCCCGTGAGTGTCACGCTGAGGTTGTCGGTGGCATTCCAGAGCACCTTGAGACGGGCGCCCTGGCGATCCATGTCGCGGGTGTCTTCGTTGAGGAATACGTTTTTGGTGTAGCCGTCGCGCTTTGCCGTGTAGCCGCTGAGTCGGGCTGCAAGGGTGCCTTCGACCAGCGGGATGTTGACGACACCGCGAGCCTCTCGGGCGTCGAGGTTGCCCACCACGCCCTGCAGTCGGCCGGAAAACTCGTGGACATCCGGTGCGGCGGTGTGGATCGCGATCACCCCCGACGTGGTGTTCTTGCCGAAGTTGGTGCCCTGCGGCCCGCGCAGCACTTCAACCCGATCGATATCCAGCATCTCCGTGAAGACGGATCCGGGCCGGCGCTGGTAGATGCCATCCACGACGACGCCCACCGATGGATCGTTGGCGCTGTTGCCGCGCGTACCCACACCGCGGATACGCAGCGCGGAGTCGGTCAGGTTGGAGCCCTGAGCGAGGAAAAGACCGGAGACGGTAGTGTCCAGGTCCGAGAAATTGGTGATACCCCGGTTATCCAGTTCCACCCCGGTCACGGCTTCGATACTGGCGGGCACCGACTGCAGGGTCTGGGCCCTCCGCGAGGCCGTGACCACTACTTCTTCGAGTTGGGTGACGCGCGGGCTGGTGTCGGCCTGGGCATTGGCGACGGTGGCACCGGCAAGCGCCATGGGGAGGATGGAAAGAGCCAACAGGGATCGTGCCGGCATGCCGGGCCTTGATCCGTTTTCACGACGATTGTTCATAACTTGCTCCAGATTATGATTAGTAGGATTGTTTGCATGGTTGATCAATCAGCTGATGACGTGCATTCGCGGGTATATGGGTTTCGGCGCTGTATAAACCTCCTCCTGTGTTCGATGGCCTGGCTGCGAACCGAGGGGAACGAGTCAGGGTCCAATGGCTTCGAGCTATTAAAAACTGCGCACTCTCCGAGTCAGCCGGCGGGCCACCCCATTCGCGGCTTTTTTCCGTGGAGTGGGCAAACCATCGCATTGAACGTGTCGGTTCCGGCTTTGTGCGTCGGTGCCGGCTGGTTGTGGGCTTTGAGGGCTGTTCTTGCAGTGATTCTGGTTTATCGCAAGAGGCCCGGGTTGGCAGCCGCTGCCTACCGTATGGCAGAACAATAAATCAGATGTATTAAGAATGCAACGATCTGAAATTCGATTCCCGCATATGACCCGGTCCTGTCGGGGTGGTTGGTTTGCAGCCGGGCCAAAACCCCTGTATTTGGTATGCCTATGAGTGGCATAGAAATAACCAATTAGCATAAGAAAAGCACTGCCCTATAGTGGAATGGTTGTAGTGCGGCGGGGTGGCGGATGAGTTTCCGTCCCGGTCAGCAGGATCCGGCTTTGGCCGGGTGGATTGCTTTCGATCAAACCCGTGGGCGAATGAGCCGCTGTTCGGTGCCATTCGTCAGCGTTCGGAGGCGGGATGATCTATAGTCGTCTGAAGGACGGCCTCCTGTCGGCCCGTCAATAACAAGTGCAGGCTGTTCAGCGACGCCTGAACGCCAGTTTCAAAGTTTCCTTGGCACACAGAAGGGGTTACCCATGTTCAGAAAAACCTTGCCGTTAGTCACGGCTATCGCCATTGCTTCCTCGTCGCTGGCCTACAGCGGTACGGCGAGCGCGAGCTCACCCAACATGTCCAACCAGGACTGGTGGCCCGAAATGCTCGACCTGCGCCCGCTGCGTCAGCACGGCGCGGAATCCAACCCGCTGGGTCGCGACTTCGATTACGCCGAGGCGTTCTCGAAACTTGATCTCGCTGAGGTCAAGAAGGACATCGAAGCGGTGATGACCGATTCGCAGGATTGGTGGCCGGCCGACTGGGGTCACTACGGCCCGCTGTTTATCCGTATGGCCTGGCACAGCGCCGGTACCTACCGTATCGCCGATGGGCGCGGCGGTGCCGCCGGCGGTCAGCAGCGCTTCGAGCCGCTCAACAGCTGGCCCGACAACGTCAGCCTCGACAAGGCCCGCCGCCTGCTGTGGCCCGTGAAGCAGAAGTACGGCGCCTCGCTGTCCTGGGCCGATCTGATGATCCTGACCGGTAACGTGGCGCTGGAGTCCATGGGCTTCGACACCTACGGTTTTGCCGGTGGCCGTGAAGACGACTGGGAAGCGGACATGGTGTACTGGGGCCCGGAGAAGGGCTGGCTCGAAGACGAGCGCTACAGCGGTGACCGTGAGCTGGAAAAACCGCTCGCTGCGGTCCAGATGGGCCTGATCTACGTGAATCCCGAAGGCCCCAACGGCAACCCCGACCCGCTTGCGGCCGCCAAGGATATTCGCGACACCTTCGGTCGCATGGCAATGAACGATGAGGAAACCGTCGCGCTGATCGCGGGCGGGCACACCTTCGGCAAGGCGCATGGCGCGCACAAGCCCGATGACTGCCTGGGCCCGGAGCCTGCGGCGGCCGGTCTTGAAGAGCAGGGCTTCGGCTGGACCAACGAGTGCGGCACCGGCGTGGGTGCCGACGCCATCACCAGTGGCCTGGAAGGCGCCTGGTCGGCCAACCCGATCGCGTGGACGACCCAGTTCCTCGACAACCTCTTTGCCTTCGACTGGGTGCAGACCACCAGCCCGGCGGGCGGTATCCAGTGGATCCCGGCCGATGGCCAGGCCGCCAACCTGGTGCCCGACGCCCACGATTCCAGCAAGCGTCATGCGCCGATCATGTTCACCACGGACCTGGCGCTGAAGGAAGATCCGGCGTACCGCGAGATCGCCCAGCGCTTCCAGGAGAACCCGGACGAGTTCGCCGATGCCTTTGCGCGCGCCTGGTTCAAGTTGACCCACCGCGACATGGGACCGCGCGCCCGCTATCTGGGTGCCGAGGTGCCGGGTGACGATCTGCTGTGGCAGGACCCGATCCCGACGGTCGACCACGAACTGGTCAACGCCCGTGACATCAGTAACCTCAAGAAGGCGATCCTGGATTCAGGCCTGACCGTGCCGGAGCTGGTGCGCACCGCCTGGGCGTCGGCTTCCACCTTCCGCGGCTCTGACCTGCGCGGTGGTGCCAACGGTGCCCGCATCCGTTTCGAGCCGCAGAAGAACTGGGAAGTGAACGATCCCGAGGAGCTGGCTCGTGTGCTGGAGCAACTGGAAGCCATCCAGTCCGACTTCAACGGTTCCCAGCGTCGCGGCAAGCGCATCTCCATGGCTGACCTGATCGTGCTGGGTGGTGTTGCTGCCGTCGAGAAAGCCGCGAAGGATGCCGGTGTCGAGGTGGAGGTGCCGTTCAGGCCGGGTCGTGGCGATGCCACCGAGGAGATGACCGACGTCGAATCCTTCGATGCGCTCAAGCCCCGCGCCGATGGGTTCCGCAACTACTACGGTGACGGCAACCGCCTGTCGCCGGCCGAGGCACTGGTGGATCGCGCCAACCTGCTGACCCTGACCGTGCCGGAGATGGCCGTGCTGGTCGGTGGCATGCGCGCCCTCGACGCCAACAGCGGTGGTTCCCGTGACGGTGTGCTCACCGACCGTCCCGGCACCCTCAGCAACGACTTTTTCGTCAACCTGATGGACATGTCCACCGTATGGCGCAAGTCCGACACCGAGGGTCTTTACGCCGGCTACGACCGCAACTCCGGTGACCGCAAGTGGACAGCCACGCCGGTCGACCTGATCTTCGGCTCCAATGCCGAGCTGCGGGCGGTGGCCGAGCACTACGCGGCGGAACCCTCCAGGGAGAAGTTCGTCAAGGACTTCGTGGCCGCCTGGACCAAGGTGATGAACCTGGACCGCTTCGACGGGTAATCCCCGATCTTGCCCGATGCTCGCCGGTGGCGGGTGTCGGGCAGTTTGCCCACGGCTTTACAGCCAACGCGACAGGAGCCTTCGGGCTCCTGTTTTTTGTGGGGTCTGCGGATTTTCGGGCACAAAAAAGCCGGCGCATGGCGCCGGATTGGCGATGACCCGTTCGGTCAGACGATCGGCTCTTCACCGGCGGTCTTGGTGCGGTGCAGCAGGCGGCCGCAGTCGGGATCGTAGGGCCGGGCGCGGTGCATGGTGCCGCTGTTGTCCCACATCACTGCATCGCCTTCCTGCCATTCATGGGCGTAGTGGAAGGGCTCGCTGGTGGCCCACTCGCGCAGCTCGTTGAGCAGCTTGGCGCTTTCGGTCCAGTTCATGTCGACCACATGGTGCGCGGTGCAACCGAGTACCAGCGACTTGCGGCCGGACTTGTGGGTCCACACGATGGGCAGCTCTGTCTCGCCGATGCGCATCATCTCTTCCAGCTTGGCCTGCGGGGGCTCCGGTTCGTAGTAGAACAGGGTGGTCCAGGCCGAATGGGCCACGCGCAATCCCTCGATCTGCTTTTTCTTCTCCTCCGGGAGGGCGTCGTAGGCGGCGTAGGTGTTGCAGAACTCGGTGTTGCCGCCCCAGCTCGGCAGGACCTTGCTGGACAGGATCGCCAGCCCGATGGGCATCTTGTTCATGGTGCCGTCGATGTGCCAGAAGAGCGAACCCTTGAGGTATTCCGACTTCGGGTTGACCTTCTTGTCGAGGGTGATGTTGTAGACCTCCTGGCCCTCCATCTCGGGCAGGAAGGTGCCCAGCGTCTTGGTCAGGGCAACCTGCTCCTCGTCGGTAAAGTGAATGCCGGGGAACACCAGTACGCCACGCTGCTCGATCAGCTCGCGCAGGGCGTTGGAGAGCTTGCCGCTCAGCAACTCTTCCTTGCTGTTGAGAATGCGGGAGCCGATGTTCGGTTTGATGTCCTCGGCAACCAGCTCGATCTTTTCTGCTACGTTCATGGTCGGTCTCTCCTGGGCGAACCACGCCTCATGTGTGGATCAATGGGCGGCAATAGCCTGTTTACCCTGTATATGAACGCTTATTGGGCCCCTCGTTTGCCATGATCTGGGACAACTGCCCGCCAAGTGGCGCAGAGGGTCTTGTGAGATTGCTTGAACAGCGTGCAAGTGCTCGCGACAGGGAGCCGCTGCCAGTCGCGATGGGCGCTGTCGCCCTTCCTCGCCGGCGGGGCGGTTGGTTTTGTGGTCGGGGGGCCATAAACTGATGGGCGTTCCGGGACCATTGAGTCTCCGCCACAGAGGAAAACCAGTCATGAAACTAGGGGTTGCCTATCCCACTCGGGAAGTCAGTGCCGGTCCGTCATCGGTGCGCAAGTTCATCAGGGCCGCCGAGGAGCTCGGTTACCAGCACTTGATGGCGTATGACCATGTGCTCAAAACGCCCCACGACAATCGTGAACCGAAACTCAACGGCCCCTACACGGAAAAGGACGCCTTTCAGGACCCGTTCGTGTTTTTCGGCTTCGCGGCTGCTGTCACCGATACGCTCGAGTTTGCCACCGGGGTGCTCTGCCTGCCGCAGCGACAGACTGCGCTGGTCGCCCAGCAGGCCGCCGATGTGGACCTGTTATCGGGCGAACGCCTGCGGCTGGGTGTCGGTGTGGGTTGGAACCATGTGGAGTTTGAAGGTCTGGGCATGGATTTCAGGACGCGCGGCAAACGCGCTGACGAGCAGATCGATCTGTTGCGCCGGCTCTGGACCGGCGAGGTGGTCGACTTTGAGGGCCAGTTTCATCGTATCGACCGGGCCTGTATCAAGCCCGCCCCCCGTCGCCAGATTCCCCTCTGGCTGGGCGGTCACACCGAGCCCGGTTTCAAGCGCGGCGCCCGCCTGGGCGACGGCTTCATCTTTGCCGCGACCGGCGAGGGTGCTGTGGAAGCGTGGGAGCGGGTGCAGTTCCATCTCGACGCCTATGGTCGAAGTGCGGAAGATTTTGGTCGGGAGTTGTTGACCATCTTTGCCCGCAATGCCCGCGAGGCGGTGGATCACCTGCGTACCTTCCAGGACGTGGGGGGCACTCACGGCTGTTTCCATTCCATGGACAAGGGGCTGGGCGACGACATCGATGCCCATATCGATTACATCGCCGAGGCCAAACGCCTCTGGGATGCGGGCTGATCGTCGGGTGCTTCCGCCCCGTTAATTGCAACCAACCCTATTGAGGAGTTCATCACGATGCCAGCCTATATGGTGATCATGCGCAAGGGTCCCATTCGGGACGAAGCCGCCATGGCGGAGTATCAGCGCCGCACCCGCGCCATGGCCAGCGAGGTGTCGCTGCGGCCGCTGGCCATCTACGGCGCCACCGAGGCGTTGGAGGGCGAGGCGCCCGACGGCACCATCCTGCTCGAGTTTGCCAGCATGGACGATGCCCGGGCCTGGTACCACCAGTCCGAGTATCAGGCGGCGGTACCCTTCCGCCAGCAGGCCGGCGATTACGAGATCTTCATCGTCGAAGGACTGGGGCAGCAGTAGTTCCCCGACCGGGGCGGGCGGTATCTAAGCCCGCTTGCCGGTCAGCTTGGCCTTGCCGAAGATGCCCATCTTCACCTTGCCGGCAAGCTGGTCACCCTCGACGGTGAAGTCGTACTTGAGGGTCAGCTTCATCGGTTTTTCCACCTTCAGGTCAAAGGTCACGCGGTGGCCCTCGACGGTGCCGGTAAAGTCCTGGCGGCCCTGCGGACTCTGCAGGTAGCCGGTCAGGGCGGTGCCCTCGGTGTCGAAGTGACCCACCATCTCCTGCGGCCCCACCGGGGTCGACAGCACCATGTCCCAGTCGCCGTCGATGCGTGCCGGCCCGGTGTCGGTCCCCTCGGCCCGGCTGGTCTGCGATGGCGGATTGTCTGCTGGGGTCTCCGGTGCTGCGGTTGTCGTTGCAGAAGTGTCTGCCGGCTGCGGCGCTGATTCGCCATCGCGGGGTGCTGTCGATGTTTCCGCTGTCGGGCTCGCCGGACGGGCATGGGACACCAGATCCCGCCCCTCGATCACACTGAGGATTTTTGGCGGTGTCAGCGGCAGGTCGACGGCGATCTCGCCGAAGGGGGTCAGGGCGTCGGCAATGGCGTTGACCAGTGTGGGTGCGCCGATGATGGCGCCGCCTTCGCCCACGCCGCGCATGCCGCCCACGGATCGGGACGGCGTGTTGGCGTGCAGGAACTCGAACTCCGGGATGTCGTTGAGGGTGGGCAGCAGGTAGTCCTTGTAGGTGACCGTGGTGGGGTTGCCGCGCTCATCGAAGGCCATCTCCTCCAGCAGCACCATGCCGATGGCCTGGGCGAGGCCGCCGGCGATCTGGCCTTCGACGACCGCGGGGTTGATGGGGGTGCCGCAGTCCTCCGAGGAAATCCAGCGCAGAATCTTCACGAAGCCGGTCTCGGCGTCCACCTCGACCACGCAGGCGTTGGCGGCGCTGGCAAAGGTCATGGGCGGCGGCTGGTAGCGGTGTTGGGCTTCCAGACCCGGCTCCATATCGGGCGGCAGGCGGTCCGGCTCGCCGTAGGCAATTTCGGCCAGGGCGCGCAGGGTCAGGCTCTTGTCCGGCTCGCTCTCCACGAAAGCCTTGCCGTCTTCGATGCGCACGGCGTCCATATCGGCTTCCAGCAGATGAGCGGCCAGCAGGCGCACCTTCTCGGCCAGTTTGTCCGAGGCCAGGATGGCAGCGCCGCCGGCGATGACGCCCTGGCGGCTGCCCGCAGCGCCGGGGGAGAAGCCGCCCCGCGAGCTGTCACCCTCGAACACAGTGACATCCTCATAGGCGACGCCCAGGCGGTCGGCGATGATCTGCGCCATCGTGGTGGCGGTGCTGTGCCCCTGTGAGTGGGTGCTCATGGTGGCGGTGACCTGCCCGGTGGGCTCGATGCGAATCTGGGCCAGCTCGCCGGTCATGCTGGCGATGCTGCCCGCCGAGCCGGTGGGCTCCACATAGGTGGCGATGCCCAGCCCAAGGTAGCGACCCTGTTCCCGCGCCGCCGCCTGCTCCTGGCGAAACGCGGCCACATCAAAGTGATTGAGCAGGTTCTCGAGGCATTCGGCCGGGGTGATGTCCTCGCGGGGGATGCCCATGCAGGACACCGATGGCTGGTCGGCAAGGGTCACCAGATTGCGGCGGCGCAGCTCGATCGGGTCCATGCCCATGCGCCGCGCGGCCACATCCAGCGCGGTTTCGCGGATCAGGGACTCCATCGCCCAGGGCCCGCGATAGGCGGCAAGCCCGACGGTGTTGCTGTACCAGCCGCGGGTCACGAAACCGTAGGCGGGCAGCTTGTAGGCCGCCCACAGGAACATGTGCACGGCAATGTTGCATTCGATCAGCTGGGGAAAGGCGCCGACGTTGCAGTGGTAATCGCCGAAGGAGGCCAACAGCTGGCCGCGCTCGTCGAAGGCGATCTGCAGGGTCATTTCCTGCTCGCGGGCCTGGTTGGCACCGATGAGGTTTTCGTAGCGGTCCTCGATCCATTTCAGGGGGCGGCGGAACAGCAGCGCAGCCAGAATCACCGCCACTTCTTCCTTCCACGGATGGTTCTTGAGCCCGAAGGCGCCGCCCACATCCTTGGCGATCACCCGGATGGCGGTCTGGGGAAAGCCGAGTGCGATGGACACCCAGCGGGCAACCATGTGGGGGCTCTGGCAGGCGATGTACAGCGTCAGCTCCCGCGTGCCGTCGGGGCAGGCCACCAGCCCCCGGGTTTCCATGGGCGACTGGGAGATGCGCTGGTGCACCACCTTGTGGGTGATGCGGTGGGCGGCGCTGTCGAGCACTTCCGCCAGCTCCTCGTCGATCTCGTCGTCGCCCATCTGGGCGTTGATGTTGTCGTCCAGCTCCGGGTGAACCGGCGGTCCCGTGCGCGCATCGGCGATGGTGACCACCGGATCTTCCTCGGCGTATTCCACGTCCACCAGCGAGGCCGCGTCCTCGGCAATGCGGCGGTTGTCGGCAATCACCAGCGCCACCGGCTCGCCCACATAGGACACCCGACCATTGGCCAGCGGCGTTGTTTCCGCGTGCTGGGGGGCGAGGAAAAAGCTGATCATATTGACGTTGAAGGGCGCCAGGTCGGCCTGGGTGTAGATGGCGTGGACTCCAGGCAGGTCGCGTGCCACGTCCGTATTGATGGACAGAATCCGACCCCGGGCGATGGGGCTGCGGGCAAAGGCCACCTGCAGCATGCCGGGCACGGCGATGTCGTCCACGAACTGGCCGCGTCCGGTGAGCAGGCGCGGGTCCTCCTTGCGCTGGACTCGCTGGCCGATGTAACGCCCCTTGAGCAGACCCGGGTGTTCGGTGTGCGGCTTGTCGGTCTCGGGGGCGTTCATGAGTGTTCTCCCGGTTCGACGAGGGTCACGCTGTCGGTACCCGTGTCACTGGCCGTGGGGTTGCCGCCAGCAGCAAGCCGCCGTGCGGCGCGCCGGATGCCCTGGTAGCCGGTGCAGCGGCAGATGTGACCGGACAGGGCGCCGAGCAGTTCAGCTTCATCGGGCTGTCGATCCCGGTCGGTGAGGGCCGCCAAGGTCATCACGATGCCGGGAGTGCAGAAGCCGCACTGCAGTCCCGCTTCCTCCATCAGGGTCTGTTGCACCGGGTGCAGGCCGGCATCGGTGCCCGCAGGCCCGGGCTCGGGAGCCAGGCCTTCCACGGTGGTGATCTCGGCGCCCTGGGCCTGCACCGCCAGCATCAGGCAGCTGCGGACCGCCTGTCCGTCGACGATCACGGTGCAGGCACCGCAAACCCCGTGGTCGCAACCCACATGAACGCCGGTGTATCCGGCGCTGTCGCGCAGGTAGTCGGACAGGGAAACCCGCGCTTCCGCCTCACCGCTGTGACGCCGTCCGTTGATGGTCATTTCAAGAGGGTGCTGGCTCATGCGGCCTCCCTGGCGTCGAGGGCTTCACCGAGGGCGCGGGCAAACAGCCGGCGGCCGGCGGTGCGGCGGTATTCGGCGCTGGCGTGGTGGTCGTCGAAGGGGGCGGTGCCGTTCAGGGCGGCCTCGGCCACCGCCTGGACATCGAGGCTATCTGCGGACTGGCCCACCAGCAACTGCTCGGCCGCGGTACAGCGCAGCGGTGTCGGCCCCATGCCGAACCAGCCGAGGCCGGCACGGACGATGGTTTTGCCCTCCAGGGCGAGTACGCCGCTGATGCCCATCAAGGCGAAGTCGCCGGGGCGCTGGGCCAGCTCGCGAAACACCGCGCGGTGCCCGGCCGGCCAGGCGGGAAAGTGAATGCCGGTCACCAGCTCGTCGGGTTCCAGCACCGTCATGTAGGGGCCGAGGTAGAACTCGCTGGCGGGGACCTGTCGGCGGCCCCGAGTGGACTGGATCTCGAGCGTGGCACCGAGGGCGACGGCGGTGGCCGGCAGCTCGGCCGCCGGCTCGCCGAGGGCGATGGAGCCGCCGAGGGTGCCGCGATTGCGGGTCTGGTGGTGTCCCACGTGTCGGGTGGCCTGCACCAGCGTCGGCAGCTCACGGGCGAGCAGGTCGCTGGCAATCGCCTCGCTCTGACGCGTCATGGGGCCGATGTGGATGCCGTCGCTGTCCCGCGTGATGCCGCGCAGACCTTCGATGCGGTTGATGTCCACCAGGATGAAGGGCTGGCTCATGCGCAGGTTGAGCAGTGGCATCAGCGTCTGGCCACCGGCCAGCACCGTGGCGCCACCTCCGGCCTCGCTCAGCAGGGCGCAGGCCTCCTCGACGGTGGCGGGGGCGTAATAGTCGAAGGGTGCGGGCTTCATGGCTTGTCGTCCTCCAGCAGTCCGCGCAGGGCGCTGCGATCGAGAGTGACGACGGTGGATCCGCTGCGCTTGCCGTACTCGAAGGCCACGGCGGCGATCACCATCAGCAGCAGCCCGATGGCGATACCGGCCCAGTCGGAGCCGTCCGCTCCCTGGGTGCGGCCCACCAGAAAGCCGATCAGTGCCGCCAGGGCGGTGGCGAGTACCCAGGCGGTGGGGAAGCCGGTTGCCGGAACGCGAGCGGGACTGGGTGTGGGTCTGGCGACGACTGGCGCCTTGCCGGCAACAGCGGCTTCGGCGGGCGCCACCTCGCCGCACACCTGCTCGGCGAACCGGGTGAAGAACTTGCCGGCGAGCTGGCGGGCGGTGGCATCCAGAATCGGGCCGCCCAGCTGGGCCATGCGACCGCCGACCTCCGCATCCACCGAGTAGCGCAGCCGGGTGTCGCTGCCCTCGTCGACCAGCTGGACCCGGGCCGTGCCCCGGACATTGCCCGAAATGCCGCCGTTGCCCTCCAGCAGCAGGGTGTAGCCGTTGGGCGGGTCGAGGTCGGTCAGGGTGACGTGCCCCTTGAAGCGGGCGCCGATGGGGCCGACCTTGACTTCGACCGTGGCGGACAGCCGGTTGTCACTTTCCTTTTCCAGATGCTGGCAGCCGGGAATACTGGCGCGCAGTACTTCGGGATCGTTCAGGGCCTCCCAGACCATCTGGCGGGGGGCGGCGATCCGTTGCTCGTTGGCCATCTTCATGGGGAATGCTCGGGTTCTTATGGGGTTATGGCTTTCATGGTAGGGAGTTTTGCCAGGGCTGCCAACCGATAAAGCCGGCTGTTTTTGGCGATTCTCGCGGCTCCTGTATCAGCGGTGATACGGCGTCGTGAACGGTGGTGTCAGGGTGATATACCTGGCTCATTATCGAGCGCTGCCGTTCTTTGTATTCGGATCATTAAATATTCGAAAACTGTCATATATGTTTAATTGAATATACGGAATTTCGATGATAGTCTTGGCTCA
The DNA here is from genome assembly GCA_050485225.1 of Gammaproteobacteria bacterium. Taxonomy (GTDB): domain Bacteria; phylum Pseudomonadota; class Gammaproteobacteria; order Pseudomonadales; family Porticoccaceae; genus JBJHAZ01. The sequence continues at coordinate 7,082 of JBJHAZ010000008.1, read as the reverse complement.
CTGGTAACCGCCCATGGGCCGACAACAGGTCATCGCCATGAAGAAAACCGTACTCTTTCTGTGTACCGAGAACTCGGCGCGCTCGCTCATGGCGGAAGCCGTGTTGCGCGCTCGGGCCGGCGACCGCTTCGATGTCGCCAGCGCCGGCCATCGACCGGGCGTGCCCGACGCCAGTGCGCTGAGTGTGCTCCAGACCTACGGCATCGATACCGAAGGCCTTGCCTCCAAGTCGGTGGAAAGCCTGGGCGATCGGCATTTCGATTTTGTGATTACCCTCTGCGACCGGGTGAGACAGGAATGCGGCCGCTGGCCCGGCAGCGGGGTCACCATGGAATGGGATTTTCCCGATCCCAGGCAGAGCCAGAACCCCTCCGTCTACAAGCAGGTGCTCGACGCCCTGTGCAAGCGCCTGGACCTGTTTATCCAGGTGAACGACAGGCTGGTGCCCAATGTGATGGCAACCGTCGAGCCGCTCGATTTTTTCAAGTGTCTGGCCGATGAGACCCGGCTGTCGAGTGTGTTGCTGATCGATCATGCCGGCGAGCTGTGTGTCTGTGATCTGATGACCGCGCTGGATGAACCCCAGCCCAAGATCTCCCGCCACCTGGCCCAGCTGCGCAAGACCGGGTTGCTGCTCGACCGCCGTCAGGGGCAGTGGGTCTACTACCGTCTTCATCCGCTGTTGCACGACTGGATGCGGGCCATCCTCACCCAAACCCGGGAAAACAGTATGCACCTGCTGAAGGCTCCGCTGATGCGCCTCGAGCGCGGCGGTGTGGCTGCCTGCAACTGAGTCGCGCTGGCAGTATCCGATTTTCGGTTCCGCAACTTTCAGCTTTGTGGAAGACCATCAACAGACGAGTACCCGATCATGAGCATCAATATCGGCATCAACGGCTTTGGCCGCATGGGTCGACTGACCCTGCGCGTACTGTTCGAACAGAGTGATGTGCGGATCGTGCGCATCAACGATCCGGCCGGTGACGCCGGTACCCTGGCGCACCTGCTCAACTTCGATTCGGTGCATGGCCGGTGGCGCCACGAGGCGAGGGCCGAGGGCGACACCCTGGCTATCGGCGATCAGCGCATTGCCGTGTCGCGCAACAAGGCCATTGCCGAGAGCGATTGGTCCGGCTGCCATCTGGTGGTGGAAGCATCCGGCAAGATGAAAACCAAAGCCCTGTTGCAGGCCTATCTGGACCAGGGTGTGCAGCGCGTGGTGGTCACTGCGCCGGTGAAGGAGGAGGGCGTCCTCGATGCGGTGATGGGGGTCAATGACCACCTCTACGACCCGGCCCGCCACACCATTGTCAGCGCGGCTTCCTGCACCACCAACTGCCTGGCACCGGTGGTGAAGGTGATTCACGAGCGGCTGGGTATCGTGCACGGCTCCATGACCACCATTCACTGCATCACCAACACCCAGACCATTCTCGATGCGCCCCACAAGGATCTGCGTCGCGCCCGCGCCTGTGGCGAATCGCTGATTCCCACCACCACCGGTTCCGCCACGGCGATCACCCACATCTTTCCCGAGCTGAAGGGCAAGCTGAACGGCCATGCGGTGCGGGTGCCGCTGGCCAATGCCTCGCTCACCGATTGCGTGTTCGAGGTCAACCGCGCCACCACCGTCGACGAGGTGAACGGCCTTCTGAAGGCCGCCGCCGAGGGCGAACTGGCCGGCATTCTCGGCTACGAGGAGCGGCCGCTGGTGTCCATCGACTACAAGACCGATCCGCGCTCGAGCATCGTGGATGCCCTGTCGACCATGGTGGTCAACGGCACCCAGGTGAAGATCTACGCCTGGTACGACAACGAGTGGGGCTACGCCAATCGCACCGCCGAGCTGGCCCTCAAGGTGGGTCGCGCCGACCGGGAGCACTGACCTTGTCACTGTTGAGCCGGCTGGCGCCGGAGATTCGCCAGTACCTGATCGTTACCGGCAATTACTGGGCCTTTACGCTCACCGATGGCGCCCTGCGCATGCTGGTGGTGTTGCACTTTCACGGCCTCGGGTACTCGCCGCTGGAGATCGCGCTGCTGTTCCTGTTCTACGAGTTCTTCGGCGTGGTGACCAACCTGGTGGGCGGCTGGCTGGGCGCCCACCTCGGGCTCAACCGCACCATGAACATCGGCCTGGTGCTGCAAGTGGTGGCGCTGTCGATGCTGATGGTGCCGGCGGCCATGCTGACGGTGCCCTGGGTGATGGCGGCTCAGGCCCTGTCCGGCATCGCCAAGGACCTCAACAAGATGAGCGCCAAGAGCGCCATCAAGTTGCTGGTGCCGGCGGAGGCCCAGGGTACCCTCTACAAGTGGGTGGCGATCCTCACCGGTTCCAAGAATGCCCTCAAGGGCGTGGGCTTTTTCCTGGGCGGCGCGCTGCTGATGGCGCTGGGTTTTACGGGCGCTGTGGCGGCCATGGCGGCGGCGCTGACCGTGGTATGGCTGATCAGCCTGGTGTTGCTGAAACAGGATCTCGGCAAGGCGAAAAACAAACCCAGGTTCAGCCAGATTTTTTCCAAGAGCCGCGCCATCAATATCCTGTCGGCGGCGCGCATGTTCCTGTTCGGAGCCCGCGATGTGTGGTTCGTGGTGGCGCTGCCGGTGTTTCTGTCGCAGACCCTGGATTGGGACCATTGGCAGACGGGCGGTTTCCTGGCCCTTTGGGTGATCGGCTACGGCGCGGTGCAGGCGGTCGCGCCGCGTATCACCGGCAAGGCCGCCGGGCGGGTGCCGGACGGTCGCGCAGCGCTGTTCTGGGCGGCCCTGCTCACGGCGCTGCCGGCACTGATTGCGCTGGGGCTGGGCACCGACCTTGACCCGGCGATCCTGCTCATGGGCGGCCTGATGCTGTTCGGTGTGCTGTTCGCCGTCAACTCCTCGCTGCACAGTTATCTCATCGTGAGCTACGCCGGGGCCGATGGCGTGTCACTGGACGTGGGGTTCTACTACATGGCCAACGCCATGGGACGGCTCATCGGCACGGTGCTGTCGGGCTGGGTCTTCCAGCTGGCCGGCGAGGGGGCCGGCGGACTGGCGGCCTGCCTGTGGATCGCCTCGGCGATGCTGGCGGCGACGGTGGTGATCTCGCTGGGACTGCCGCGTCGACCCGGGTAACCCCGGTACCACGGTTTTTGCCGACCTGGCTTGCCAAGCCGGCGATGTTGGTCGACGCTGTTTACTGACAAGAATAATCCGGTCAGGGAGTCCTTTGTGAATCAGCACGATCAACGTCGCGCCTACTGGCGCGCCAATCTGGTGACCATCGGCTGGTGCCTGGCGGTGTGGGCGCTGGTGTCGCTCGGTTGCGGCATCCTGTTCGCGCCCTGGCTCAACCGGTTTTCACTCGGCGGTTATCCGCTGGGGTTCTGGTTCGCCCAACAGGGTTCCATCTATACGTTCATTGTGGTCATTTTCGTCTACGCCTGGCGCATGAACCGCCTGGATCACCGCTTCGGCGTCGACGAGGATGAGCACAGCCACGGCGATGACAACGGCGGTGCCAGCGGCGCAGGAAGCACCGACACCACGACTGGACGGGGGGACTAGCATGGACGTGCCCCTGCTCAACCTGCTGGTGGTCGGCGCCACCTTTGCGCTCTACATCGGCATCGCCTTCTGGGCCCGCGCCGGCTCCACCGCCGAGTTCTACGTGGCCGACAAGGGCATTCACCCGGTGGCCAACGGCATGGCCACCGCCGCCGACTGGATGTCCGCCGCCAGCTTCATCTCCATGGCGGGCATGATCGCCTTTCTCGGTTACAGCGGCGGGGCCTACCTGATGGGCTGGACCGGCGGCTATGTGCTGATGGCCACGCTGCTGGCGCCCTATCTGCGCAAGTTCGGCAAGTTCACCGTGCCCCACTTTATCGGCGACCGCTATTACTCGCAGGTGGCCCGCATCGTGGCGGTGCTGTCGCTGCTTGCGATCTCCATCACCTATGTGATCGGCCAGATGCGCGGTGTGGGCATCGCGTTTTCCAACATTCTCAACGTGGATCTCACCACCGGGTTGGTCTCGGGCATGGTGGTGGTGTTTTTCTACGCCGTGTTCGGTGGCATGAAGGGCATCACCTACACCCAGATCGCCCAGTACGTGATCATGATGTTCGCCTACACGGTGCCGGCCATTTTCATCGCCTTGCAACTTACCGGTAACCCGGTGCCGCAGCTCGGACTGGGATCGACTCTGGCCGGCGAGGACCGTTTTCTGCTGGAGGCGCTCGACCGGACGCTGGTGGACCTCGGCTTCGGCGCCTACACCGAACTGGGCGGCATGACGCAGCTGAACATGGTGCTGCTGACGCTGGCGCTGATGATCGGTACGGCGGGCCTGCCCCATGTGATCGTGCGGTTCTTCACCGTGCCGCGCATTCGCGACGCGCGCATTTCCGCCGGCTGGACGCTGGTGTTTATCGGTCTGCTGTACACCACCGCACCGGCGGTGGGCGCCATGTCCATGTGGAACCTGATCAATACGGTGCAGCCGGGCGAGGTGGGCAGCGTGGAGGGCAACCTGCTGATCGAGGAGCGGCCTGACTGGATGCAACGCTGGGAGGCGACGGGCCTGATCGTCATCGAGGACAAGAATGAAGACGGTCGCATCCAGTTCTACAACGACCAGAACCCCGAGTTTGCCGCCCGCGCCCAGACGGAGTTCGGCTGGCAGGGCAACGAGCTGGTGCAGGTCGACCGCGACATCATGGTGCTCGCCAGTCCGGAAATCGCGCGGCTGCCCGGTTGGGTGATCGCGCTGGTGGCCGCTGGCGGCATTGCCGCTGCGCTGTCCACCGCGGCCGGCCTGCTGCTGGCCATTTCGTCTTCCATATCCCACGATCTGCTCAAAAGCGTGTTTACGCCCAACATGACGGAGAAACAGGAGCTGCTTTCGGGTCGGCTCGCCATGGTGGGCGCCATCCTGCTGGCGGGCTACCTCGGACTCAACCCACCGGGTTTTGCGGCCGAAGTGGTGGCGCTCGCTTTCGGTCTTGCGGCGGCCAGCCTGTTCCCCGCGCTGGTGATGGGCATCTTCGCCAAGCGCATCAACAGCGCCGGGGCCGTGGCCGGCATGCTGGCCGGCCTGACGGTGACGCTCGCCTACATCATCACCTACAAGGGCTGGTTCTATCTGCCGGGCACCAACTTCCTGGCGGACACACCGGAAAACTGGGTGCTCGGCATCAATCCTTCCGGCATCGGCGTGATCGGTGCGCTGGTCAATTTTGCGGTGGCCTTTGTGGTGGCCCGGTTCACCCGGCCGACACCACCGGAAATCCAGCAGTTGGTGGAAGGGGTGCGCGTGCCTTCGGGTCGGTGACGAGGGGCTGTTGACGAGGGGCGCGTCTGCATTGCGTGCCCCAATTATGGGCAGGTTTTTAAAGTTCGGCGCTGCTGTGCCGATGACAACTGCATCCAGACAAACCCACCGTAATCAGTCACCGCAGCGGGGAGCAGGCCGGATTGTCGACTCCCCGCTGGCGCGTGCACAGGCCCTGTTGATATGCGCACCAACCTACCCGTTACCCAGGTCGAGTATTCGCTCGCCGATGACGACCTGCTGATTTCCCGCACCGACCTGAAAGGTCGAATAACCTACGCCAACCCGGCTTTTGTGCGGGTGAGCGGCTTTGCGCTCGAAGAACTCATCGGTGTCGATCACAACCTCGTGCGCCACCCGGACATGCCGCCGGCCGCCTTTGCCAACTTCTGGGACACCATTGCGAATGGTCGTGTGTGGAGTGGTCTGGTCAAGAACCGCCGCAAGAACGGTGACCACTACTGGGTCAGGGCCAGCGTGGTGGCGGTCAGGGAGCAGGGGCGTACGGTCGGTTACGCCTCCCTGCGTGTCAAACCCTCGGCGGAGGAAGTGGCGCACGCCAGCGCCGTGTATCGTGCCTGGTCCGAGGGTGGCGCGAAATCGCTGACGCTGCGGGATGGCCAGATCGCTCGCCTTGGGCTGCTCGGCAGGCTGTCCCGTTTGCAGCCCCGTTCGGTGACGCTGCAGAGCCGGTTGCTGGCGGGCGTGGCGAGCATCGCCCTGCTGGGTGCCGTGATCAGCCAGTGGCGCCTGGGCGGCAGCGGCGGGTTGCTTGCCCTCTCGGTGCTGGCACTGATTCTGGTGGCCGGGCTCGGCTGGTCCCTCGGTCGCCGGATTCCGCGGCACATTGACGAGGCCCGGGGATTGGTGCTGCAGGTGGCCGCCGGCAACCTGACGGTGGAGGTGCCGCCACAAGGCGAGGACGATTTCGGGCAACTGATGGCTGCCTTGTCAACGATGAAAAAGGGATTGGGCGAAATCGCCGGCGACGTCAATGCGGGCGTGGAAACAGTGCGGCCGGCAGTGGCCAACATCCGCAACAGCAGTGAATCCATCGCCGCCGGCAGCGACGAGTTGGCGTCCTCGGTGCAGCAGACGGCGGCCAGCGCAGAGGAGATGACGGCCACGGTGCAGCAGAACGCCGACAACGCCCAACAGGCGAGCCGGCTGGCCCTGTCTAATGTGCAGGAAGTCCAGCGCGCCGGCGAAGCCATGGCCGAGGTGGTGCGACGCATGGACGCGATTACCGAAAGCGCCCGACGCATGGCCGACAGCGTGGCCGTGATCGATTCCATCGCGTTCCAGACCAACATCCTGGCCCTGAATGCCTCGGTGGAGGCGGCCAGGGCCGGCGAACACGGTCGGGGCTTCGCGGTGGTGGCGAGTGAGGTGCGCACATTGGCGACCCGGTCCTCGCAGGCCGCCGGCGAGATTCACAAGCTGATTCAGGGCGCACACGACGAAATTGCCGCAGGCGGCAAGGTGGTGCACGACACCGAGGGCGCCATCGAGCGGGTGGTCGAGGCCAGCGGGCGGCTGAACGACATTCTCGAGGAGATCAGCGCGGCTTCCCGCGAGCAGAGCGCCGGCGTTTCCCAGATTGCGGCAGCGGTCAGCCAGATGGAGTCGGGCATCCAGTCCAGCGTCGGCCGTGTGCAGGAAACCTTCGACGCGACCCTAGTGTCGTTTAACAAAAGTTCGTCTTGTTATTGAGCTTGTCGGATAAACGTGCGATTGACCCAATAATTTGGTCCGCAGTTTTGCG
>JBJHAZ010000007.1:0-22046 GCA_050485225.1 Gammaproteobacteria bacterium | reverse complement strand
GATATTCTGCTTGAGCTGGGCGAGGAGGGCGTTGTTCTGAAGCATGGCGGGATCGGGTGCAAGTGTTGAGTGGCGAACTATACGGGTTTGAGGTGGCTGCGCCAATGACAGTGGTGTTGCGGGCGGAAATGGGCGCGCCCGCGAGCCCGTGATGCCCGCTTGGCAGGCAGATGTCAGCCCCGTGACGCTTCATGACAACTGGCTGAAAAATGGCCTGATAACTGTCCGTTTTTCATGGCATTTATTTGACAAATCGGTGACATTGGCTAGAATCCTGTGTCCCTTTATGGGGCACCAATGGAAGACTCATCCAATCATCCATATATTCCCTACGACTGACAAAAGGATGCAATCATGAAGAAAACAGCCCTGTCTCTGGCAGTAGCGTGCGCCATGGGTGCAAGCAGCGCTGCCATGGCCTACCAGTTTGAAGTATCCCTCGGTTTCGATACCGCTGAAAGAAGCAGCCAGGATAACGAGCAGTGGTCCCTGTCCGGCACCTACTACCTGGCCCCGATTGACGACAGCACCGGCCCGCTGGCCGAAGCCGCTTTCCTCAACAAGGCTTCCTACGTGACCGCCAGCTACGGTTACCTGGCCAATGACGCTCAGGGCCACGCCTACAGCCTGGGCGGCGAGTACGTGATCCCGGAAGGCAACTTCATCATCGGCGCCAACTACGGCTGGGGCGATGGCCCGACCGGCAACAACGAGCAGTACAACGTGTCCCTGGGCAAATACCTCACCGACACCACCACCGTTCGCCTGAACTACCTGGACTGGGAGTCCAACGTGACTGGTGAAGAGCTGGAAGTGATCGGTGTGAGCCTGCGCCACCTGACCGGCGACATCGGCATGGGCCGTCAGATCGCTGTGGAAGGTGACGTGTCCCGCGTCGAGGTCGAAAACGATCTGATCGACGGCGATGCTTCCGGCACTCGCGTGGGTGTAGGCGCTGACCTGTACGTCAACCCCCAGTTCAGCTTCGGTGCTGACCTCGGCTACACCAACGGCAACAGCGGTGTTTCCGGTCGCGACTTCGAAGTGCGCGCCCGTTACCACTTCGACTCCAACTTCTTTGTTGCGGCCAACTACGGCCACGACAAGGTACACGGTGATTTCCCGCGTACCAAGTACTGGGGTGTGGAGCTGGCCACTCGCTTCTAAGTATGGCGAGTGTACGGTGTGGAAAGGGGGCTTCGGCCCCCTTTTTCGTTATGGGGTGTCGCCATCCGGCTGCAGCGTGGCGGTTGCGCGGCGCTCCGCGTCGATGACGATGTTGCGGGGCGTGACCGCCCGGTCACAGAACAGGCCCAGCTCGACTCTCGCGCCCTGCTCCTCGAGCAATAGCACCCGATCCAGCGCCAGCCAAAGCTCCAGCGGCCGCTGGAAAGGCCTGCCCACCAGTTCGGCCAGGCGCACCTGGTGCAAACGCTGCTGGCCGCGTTCGAACCAATGGACTTCATCGACCTGCTCGGGCACCGGCAGGTGCTTGGTTGTGGCCGCCCATTGGCAAAACGCCAGGAAGGTGCCACTCAGCAGCTTTTTCGGAAACGCCGGCAGCGGCAGGTAACGGTCCTCGCCGCGCAACTCCCGTTGCCATTCGTCGAAGGCCAGTCGCCACAGGCGCTCGGTCTGTCGCTGGCGCTCCACCCCCGCGCCGCCGGTGACCCGCTCCCGCACTGCCCACTGGAGGTCGATCCGTTCGAGCCTGAGGGCGCTGGTACGGGCGCGTTGTGACAGTGGCGCGTAGTGCTGCCCCGCGATGAGGTGGTAGCAGCAGGGCGACAGGGTCAGGCGGTGGCAGTCGCTGTCGACCCAGTGGTGGATCAGCCGGGCGTGAAGGTCGCCGCAGGCGTGCAGGGCCACGGCCTGGCCGTCGGCTGGCAGCCACCGGGCGCTGTCCTCGGCCAGGGCGTCGGCCTGGACAAAGTGCTGCGGCGCCCCGGTCGCCCGCGCCAGTGAACGACCGGCGTCGCAGAGAGTGCCATCGAGTTCGAGACTGGTGACTTCCCGGCGGTCCGTCAGGGCGAGCAGCCGACCGAGGTGCCCCTTGCCGGAGCACCATTCGAGCAGGGGGCGGGGCTCGTGGGGCACAACCGCCGCGAGGGCCTGAATCTGCGTCCATTTGCGTCCCCCGATACCGGTCTCAAAGCGGGCCGGTGGGTATAGGGTTCTGTGGGGCAGCGATTCGAGCCGTACCAGTGCGTTCAGTTCCGCCAGCACATCGCCGAGCCAGGGTGTCAACCAGTGCTCCAGCCGGATGGGGTCCTGCTCAAGGGCATCGAGTTCCGTTTCGGTGAGCTGGTCCAACGCCGTGACCAGATCGGGGAGGGGGATCTGCGCTGTCGGTGCACGCTGCTGGAATACCCGCAACTGCCACAGTGGACTATGCGCGCCCAGCAGGTGATCGAGCCGGTCGAAGCGGGTCGAATGGTCCGGGGGTGAGGGCTTGGGCTCGACGCCGCGGGATACTGTGGTCAAAGTGTAAGGTCTCTCAATGACGGGCTTTCGAGGGTGGATGGTTTTCGAAGGTTGGCATAGCGATTCATGGCAACAGTGCGAGCAACAGCGCGGCCAGCAGGCACCCGGCCCCCAGCAGGGGCAGTGACCAGCGATGAAACTCCCGCCAGATGCCGGGCACCGCCGCCAGCCGGAATGCTATCAGGTTGGCGAGCGATCCGAGTGCCAGGCCGAAGCTTCCCACATTCACGCCCCAGGCCAGCAAGCGCCAATCGTCGGTAAAACCGGAGAGGAACAGCGTCGCCGGCACATTCGACATGAGCTGGGAAACCACCACGCCGGCACTGAACGCCCCTCCAGGCAGTGCCAATAACGTCTCCACCGGTGTGGAAAGCGCTGGAATCCTCGCCAAGAGCCCGAGGTTGATGAACATGAGCAGGAACATCGCCAGCAGCAACCAGTCGACACGTTGCAGCACGGCACGATAGCTGACCAGGAACACCAGCAACAGGGCCAGTGCGCCGGGGACGGCCAGGCCGGCATCCGTCAGCAGCAAAAACAGCGGGTAGCACAGCAGGCTGAGCCGATAGAGCGGCCGGTTCAGAGTCGGTGTGGCGGTGGCTGGCCGCAGCTGAATGCGTGCCGAGGGGAAGGCCAATGGAATCAGGATCAGGACCAGTAGCACCAGCCCCGCGCCCAAAGGCAGCATCGCCATCAGGAATTCAATAAAGGAGATCGGGTTTGCCTGCCATAGAAACAGGTTCTGCGGGTTGCCGATGGGGCTCAAGGTGGAGCCGGCATTGACGGCCAGCGCCTCGAAAATTACCAGCCGGCCCACCGGCAGGTGGGCGCTGCGTCCCAGCGCTAGTGTCAGCGGTACGACAATGAACAGGGCCACATCGTTGGTGATGATCGCGGCCAGCAGGGCGGAAAACAGCACCATCAGAACCGCCAGCAGACGGGTGGAGCTGGCTTGCAGCAGCACCCACTGGCCCGCCCGGGCGAGGTAGCCACTGTCCTCGAGCCCCTGACTCAGGATCATCAGCCCCGCCAGGGCGCCCAGGGTTTTCCAGTCGATCATCGAGTGGATATCGGCCGGTGAGGCGCGCACCCACCACAATAGCGGTAACAGGGTTGTCAGCAGGACCAGCAGCAGGATTTCTTCCCGCAGTCGGCCGAGTACCGGTCGGAACAGGCTGCGCATGGGTTGTGACGGATGTGGGGGGTGGCCAGTATAGGTGGGTTGCGGGCCTGTATAGAAGTTTGTCGCGTGGCGCTCTGCCTGGATGGAGAGGGCCGTAAACCTTTCATTCACCTGAACGTTGTTGTAGTGCTCTCAAGTGGTACTCTCCAATAGTGCCCTCCAGTAGCGCTCTCCAAACGAGAGCTCTTGCCAAAGGAGAGCTCTGGAAGGAAGCACTGATGACGAGAGCACCGAATCTTTCAACCAGAACCTGTCCGAGGAATCTCTATGATGAACATCGGTAAAGTACTGCTGCCCGCCGCCGTATGGCTGGCAATCCTGTCCGCCCCTGTGCACGCTGATGATGTGGAGGGCCGTATCGAATCCATTGACTCGGAAAACCGCAGCTTCGTTGTACAGGGTATCGAGTTCCACGCTCTGCCGACCACCGACTACGATGATGGCCTGAATCGCTTCGAGGACTTGCAGGTGGGGCAGAAGGTGGAGGTGGATTTCGATTATCGGGACGGCAGGCATTACGCGACCGAGATCGAGCTGGAGGACTGACCACCCCGGGGCGTCTGCGAAGGGCTTGGCTGTTGCCGTGGGTCCCCCGTTCGTTGTGGTAGTCAGCTCCGGGACGCGGTCGTGTCCCCGGCGTCCTCCCCGCCCTTGCTTGTGTCGGATGGCCCATCGTCCGGTTGCAGGTTCGGCTTGGAGTCGTTGGCCTCCTGCTGCAAGTGAACCCTTGCTGGCGGGGCGCTGCCGTTCTTGTCCTGCCCGAAGTACAGGGTGGTATGGGGGAAGGGTATCTCGATGTCGGCGGCGTCGAAGTGGCGCTTCACAAGGCGGTTGAAGGCGCGCCCGATGGCCCATTGCTGCCCGGCCATCGTCTTGATCCGGATGCGGATGTTGACCGAGCTGTCGTCGAATTTGGTGACCCCGGCGATTTCGAGTTCCTCCTCCAGAATCATGCCTTCAAACTCGCTGGCGGTCTTCAGTTCGGCGAAGGCCTCGCGCAGGCAGTCCATGACCTCGTCGATGTCCTCCCGGTAGGCAACGCCGTACTCTCCCAGGTGGTAGGCGAAGCCGCGCATGTAGTTGGACACCGTATCGACGGCGGAGAAGGGGATGATGTGGTAGGTGCCGGCCAGATCGCGCAGTCCCAGGGAGCGGATGGTCAGCTTTTCCACTTCGCCGGTGATCCCTCCTGCGGTGACGATGTCGCCCGTATTGATGGCGTTTTCCATCTGTATGAAGACCCCATTGATGATGTCCTGCACCAGTTTCTGCGAACCGAACCCGATCGCCAGTCCCAGCACCCCCGCGCCGGCTATCAGTGGGCCGATGTTGATGCCGATTTCTGCCAGTACCACCATCAGGGTAAGAACGGTCAGGCTGACTGCGGCTGCGTTGCGGAAAATGGTCAGCAGCGTTTTTTCCCGCGCTCCGGCGATGCGGCCGCTGGCCTCGGGCGTCAGTCGCTGTTCGATCCAGCTGGCAAGGCCCAGCCAGATCGCGAGCGCAACCAGCAGGATCAGGGCTACGGTTACCACGGTGCCCAGGACCCTGATGCCGGCTTCGGACATCAGCCATCCCGGTAGGTCGAACAGGCTCCAGGCGTCCAGCACGAGCAGCCCCACCGCGATCACGATCAGTGCCCGCATGACCTTGAGGGCGTTGGGTATATAGCTGTTGAGGCGCAGCTCCAGAGTGGGGAAACGCTGCCGGGTCTCCTCGGGCAGGCGGAACCGGCGGTGGATGATTTCGGTCAACACCACCGACAGGAAGATGCCCCCGCCAATGGCCGCCATGGTCTGCACGGTCGCCGTCAGCATGAAGGGCAGCGCCTCGTCGGGGCGCACCAGTGTCACCAGGCACAGCGCTGCAAAATAGGCGATGAAGGCCCAGTGCCAGCTGCGCGCCAGTATGCCCAAAAGTACCCGGTTGAACGGCTGCTCGGTACCTATTGCCCGGCGGCGTAGGTTGGCTGCGACACGATCGCGGTTCTGCAGGATGATGGTCAGCGCGTAGAGGAAGGCCACCAGCATGATCAGGATGGCCGCAAGCCTGCCCAGCTGGGGTGAGAGGGTCGATTCCGTCAGGGGCACGACAAACAGCATGCCATAGCCGATGAACCCGGTGACCCGCGCCAGCCAGGCGTTCCAGTAGGCCGCTTCCTCCGCATCCAGGGGCAGCAGCCGCAAGCCGTCGTTGCGGGAGGCAAATACCCCGCGCATCAACATCTTGAAAGCCTCCACGGCCAGGAAGGCGTTGAGGAACAGTGACTGGTGATCCTCCATGACGCCACGGGCACCGAGCACGAACAGGGCAAAGAGGTAGCCGAGAATCCAAGCGACGAGGATCACGAACACATCCACGCCAATGGCCGCAACGACCGCCAGCCCGCGCCGCAGCAAGGGGCTGTAGACGGGCCGGCGCCGGGACCAGCGATCCAGCCGCTGGAAAATGCCACGGACCATGAACCGCATCAGGAGGAAGATGCCGAGCGTGGCCAGTATCAACAGGGCCGTGCCGGTGGCGGCGGCCACGGCGTCCATCAGGGCCAGCCCCGTCTCGCCCCGGATCAGCGTGCCGACCGCTTCGGCGCTGGTGACAAACTCGTTCACCAGCTGTTGGGCCACCAGCTGGGTCAGTTGTGCGAGCCGGGTGGCCAGGCTTTCCCGTTCGTCAGAGCCGGACTCCGGTGACTCTTCTGCGGCGAGCCGGTGCAGCTCGTCGATGAGCTGCCGTCGGCCCTGTTCGTCCTCCAGCAGCTCGGCGAGGGCTCCATGGCGCGACTGTGACGGCTCCGAGGGCTCCTCCGTGCCCTGTGCCGACGCCCCGGGAGCCAGCAGCGCCATCAGGACCATCAGCAGGGCGACGACGATGGTCCGGGCTGTTGTGGTCAGTGGCTCGGGTCGCGAGTAGACATGCATGGAGACGGCTCCGTTTCCGGTCTGGGGTGAATGGGTCGCTTCGAGCGAGCGCCTCGCTCAGGGGAGGCGCGAGGGTCGTCCGGTCACCGCCATGCGGACGGTGAAGCTATCCTGCGCGACTCCGTCTGGCGGCAAGGGGTTTCCGGCGAACCAATGCGGATGTGGACTGCGGATGGCGACCGGCTACCCGAGGTTCACATGTCCGCCCAACAGGCCCAGCACGCCGATGATGATGAGGTAGAGGGCAACGATGTAGTTCAGGAGACGGGGGATGATCAGAATCAGGATGCCGGCGATCAGGGAGAGCAGGGGCGTCAGTGCAATGGTCATGGGTATTCCTTGTTGGCTCGTTGCTGTGATCAGCCTGCGTGGTAGAGGCTGGCTGCTCAGTAAGGGTAGACCGAGATAAGTGTGGCGTCAGCTGACCGTCAGCTGACCAGGGACTCTGACACACGGCACCGGGACGGGCTGTGATAGGCTGAAGAATCGTTGCATTGGCCTCGGATTGGGCGGAGGAAATCGATTGCTGACATGGCGGAATTGGACGACGGTGAGTCTGGCATGGGTTCTGACATCGGTGCTGGCTGCCTGTGGCGCGAATTCGGAAGGCGATGCCGATGCGGTTACGGACAGTCCGCGCGCGACTCCGATAGCTGCGGTGGAAGTCCAGCCCCGCGACCTGTCGCGGCAGCTGGTGCTGTCGGGCATGGTACAGCCCCGTGTGGCCATCCGGCTGGCGAGCCGTACCAGCGGCACCGTCGATCGCGTGACCGCCGAGGAGGGCGACTGGGTCGAGGCGGGCCAGTTGCTGGTGGCGCTCGATACCCGTGAGCAGCGCGCCGAGCTGGCCCGGGCCGAGGCGGAAGCGGAGGAGGCCGAGCTGGAATACCGTCGCCTGGCAGAGCTGCGCGACAGCCGCCTGGTCAGCGATACCGATTACCAGCGTGTACGGGCCGCCCTGCGCGTGGCCGAGAGCAACCGCGAGCTGTGGCGCGCGCGCGTGGATTTCGGTGAAGTCCGGTCGCCGGTGCGCGCGGTGGTGACGGCCCGGCATGTGGAGCCCGGCGAGGCGGTGGACGCCCAGGATGTGCTGCTGGAGCTGGCCGCGCTCGACGAGCTGGTGATCCGCCTGGGGGTGTCCGAGCTGGATGTGGTCTATCTCGAGGCCGGGCAGTCGGTCGATGTGACGTTGGATGCCTTCAGCGGCCAGTCCTTCGCTGCCACCATCCGCCGCATCTTTCCCGCCGCCGATGGCGCCAGCCGCCTGGTGACCGTGGAGCTGGCGCTGGTGGGCGATGCCGCCGAGCGCGGCGTGCGTCCGGGTTATCTCGGTCGGGTGGCCATGATCATCGACCGCCGCGAGGCGGTGCTGGCCGTGCCTGCGGTGGCTGTGGGTCAGGAGGGCAGCGATAACGCGGGTGAGGGGTCAGGTCGGGAGCACTATGTGTACGTGGTGGTCGACGGAGTCCTTCATCACCGCCGCATCACGCCCGGCGTCAGCCGGGGACAGTGGGTGGAGGTGCTGGAAGGCCTGGACAAAGGGGATGTGGTGCTGGCCACCAATCCGGTCGATATGCGTGAAGGGCAGGCCGTGCGCATCGTCGGGTGGCGCGGATGAACCCCGGGCACGAGGGTTGGGGGCTGGCCAACCGCGCCATTCGCCGCCCGGTGGGCACGTTGGCGCTGGCCTCGCTGGTGTTCGTGCTGGGCCTCTTTTTTATCGACCGCCTGCCCATTGGCCTGCTGCCCCAGATCGAGTATCCGCAGATCCGTATCTTCGTGAACTACCCCGGCGCTGCGCCGGAGGTGATCGAGGAGCAGGTCACTCGGGTGCTGGAGCGCAACCTCGCTGCCACCGAGAATCTGGTGCTGATCGAAGGGCATGCGTCGGAAGGGCGCACCAACGTCAACCTCCATTTCGAGTACGGTACCAATCTGGATCTGGCGCTGCAGGATGCGGCGCGTCTTCTCGAGTTGGCGCGGACCCAACTGCCCACGGGTATTGACCCGCCGCGCATGTTCAAGATCGATCCCTCCCAGGATCCGGTGTGGCAGGCCGGCTTCAGTTCGACGGTCAGGTCGGAAGTGGAAGTGCAGGACTGGGTCGATTTTTACCTCACTCCGCAGCTGATTGCGGTCCAGGGCGTGGCCGGGGTCGAATCGGCGGGCGGCTTGCGGCGCGAGATGGAGGTGATCGTCGATCAGAATCGACTGCGCTCCTACGGGCTGACCATGGGCGAACTGGTTCACACCCTCGAGGCCGAGAACGTCGATATTGCCGCCGGCTGGGTGACCTCCGACACCTTCGACGTCATGGCCAAAACCGACGGCCTGTTCACCTCCGTGGACGACATTCGCAATGTCTTGATCACGGTCCCGGGCAGCGAGCGGCGCATTCGTCTCGGCGAGGTGGCGGAGGTTCGCGATGGTCACCGCGTCCAGCGGCTTTTTACCCGCCTCAACGGTCGACCCGCTGCCCAGGTCTCGGCCTTCAAGCTGCCGCAGGCCAACACGGTTGAGGTGGTCGACGCTGTCAACACCACCATGGCGCGCCTGGAGCGCTCCGGGTTTATTCCCGAGGACATCGAGTTCCAGACCACCAGCGATACCGCCTTCTTCATACGCGGCGCGATCCGCAGTGTGGCCTCCGCTGCCCTTCTGGGCGGTGTCCTCGCCATGATAATGGTGTTGCTGTTCCTCGGTAGCCTGCGCAAGGGGTTTGTGATCGGCCTGTCGATACCGATCGCACTGATGGCCACCTTTGCGCTGATGGGTGTGTCGGGCCTGACGCTCAACATCATCAGCCTCGGCGGTTTGGCACTCGGTGTCGGGTTGTTGCTGGACAATGCCATCGTGATGCTGGAGAACATCTATCGGCACCGCGATCAGTTGGGAAAGTCGCCGCAGCGGGCAGCCCATGAGGGTGCCAGTGAAGTGTCATCAGCCATCACCGCCGGTACGCTCACCAATCTGGCAGCGGTGTTGCCTTTCCTGCTGGTGACGGGCATGGCTGCGCTCATCTTCCGCGAGCTGATTCTGACGCTCTCCTTCGCCATTGTGGCTACCCTGGCCGCGGCACTGACACTGGTACCCATGCTGGCGGCACTGCTGACCCAGCTGCGGTTCGAGAGTGGAGTTGCGGGCAGTGCCCCGGTACAGGTGTTCAGCCGGGGCATGGCTCGACTGCGTTACGGCTATCGCCGCCTGTTGCCGAAAGTGTTGCGCTGCCGTTGGTGGGTGCTGGGTGCCGCCGCTGCGCTCATGGTCGGCGCGGTAGTGCTGGCGGAGCAGCTTGGCAACGAGTTCCTGCCGGTGGTGGACGACGGCAACCTGCGCGTTCGCATGGCCATGCCATCGGGAACGCCGCCCCGGGAGACGGATCTTGCGGCGCAGCGGGTCGAGGCGGTGGTCAATGATATGCCCCACGTTCACACCGTGTTTACCACGGTGGGCGGACATTTGTTCGGCGGTGTGATGAACGAGCGGCCGGGTACGGTGAACATATTCGTGCAATTGACGCCCGCTGGCGAGCGTGACCTCACGGCAGGCCGTTGGGTGGCCGAGGCGCAGAGGCGTTTCAATGCCCTGGACATTCCCGGAGCCAGTATCAGTATTCGTCCGCCGAGTATCCAGGGATTGCAGTTCACCACCAGCGGGGATGATCTCGCGATTACCGTGGTGGGGGAGGATCTGGAGACCTTGCGTCGCCTGGGTCAGGAGGTCAGTGCCCGGCTGCAGGGTATCCCCGGGTTGGAGGGCGTGGAAGTCAGCCGTGAGGATCGCAGCCCCCTGTTGCGGGTGCGCGTTGACCGCGAGCGGGCAGCCGATCTCGGCTTGCGGGTCTCGGAGGTGGGCGAGGCCATCCGTTACGCTGTCGACGGTGCGGTGCCCACCCGTTTCCTGACCAGCAACCAGGAGTACGATATTCGGGTGCGGTTGCCGAGCGATGTCGTCAGCGACGCGGATCAGTTGGGGCGCCTGCTGCTGAGTCGCGGCAACGGGGCGACCATCCAGTTGCGCGATATCGCTTCTTTCGAGCTGGGCGAAGGCCCCGCCCGTATCGAGCGGGAAAATCAGAGCCGGGTGGTGCGGGTCGTGGGTGACATCAACACCGAGGTCGCGGACGTGGGCACCATCATGGCCCAGGTGGAGCGTCGGCTGGGCGATCTCGAGTTGCCCGAGCAGTACAGCCTGATCTTCGGCGGCCAGTGGGAAACCATCCAGGAGACCAATCGCGAGCTGGGTACCGTGGTGCTGTTGGCGGTATTTCTGGTGTTCGTGGTGCTGGCGGTGCAGTACGAGCGTGTGGCCAATCCGCTGGTCATTCTCTCGGCGGCACCGCTGGCCCTGATCGGCGTGGTGCTGGCGCTATGGCTGACCGGTACGCCGTTGTCGGCGCCAGTCCTGATCGGGGTCATCCTGCTGATCGGCATCGTGGTCAACAACGCCATCCTGCTGGTGGAGTATATCGAGCGCGGCCGGCGCGAGCTGGGCCTCTCGCCGGCCCATGCGGTGGTCAGTGCCGGCTCGGTCCGCCTGCGGCCCATTCTGATGACCACCTCCACCACGGTCTTGGGCATGACGCCCCTCGCGCTGGCCCTGGGAGAAGGGGGCGAGATCATGCAGCCACTGGCGCTGACCGTGATCGGGGGGCTGCTGGTGTCGATGGTGCTGACCCTGTTCGTGGTGCCCTGCCTCTATCTGGTGGTGAGCCGAGGGGCCGAGCGCATCAAGGGTTGGGTGTTGCCGCGGGTGGCGTGACGGGGGCACGTCAGGATGGTCAGTCCGGAAACAGCGAAGGCTCCCGGATGGGGAGCCTTCTAGAGGGCGAGACGTCGGGCGGGATCAGAGTGACGCCAGGTTGATGCCCGAGGCGCCGGACTCCAGCCAGTTCTTCACGCGGGTGGCATCGGCGACCGGAGCGTTTCTGCTGCCGGATTGGAGGAATACCATCACGGCCGGGCGGTTGCCCACTTCGGCCTTCATCACCAGGCAGCGGCCGGCTTCATTGATGTAGCCGGTCTTGCTGAGGGCGATATCCCAGCGCCCCTGCTGGACCAGCGGGTTGCTGTTGCGGTACTGGAGGGTGCCCGAAGGATTGACGGTCACCTGATGCGCCTGCGCGGTGCTGAGCTGTGCGATCAACGGATAGCTGCTGGCGGCGGAGACCAGTTTGGCCAGATCCGCGGGGGTGGAGACGTTGCGCGGGTCCAGGCCCGTGGAGTCGGCAAAGCGGGTGTTGGTCATGCCCAACTCGCGCGCCTTGCGGTTCATCGCTGCGATGAAGGCATCCGATCCGCCCGGGTAGTGGCGCGCCAGCGCCGAGGCGGCGCGGTTCTCCGAGGACATCAGGGCCAGATGCAGCATCTCGCGGCGGGTCAGGCGTGCACCCATCGGCATGCGCGAGGACGTGTTCTTGAGGCGATCGATGTCATTGCGATCGACGGTGAGGGTCTCGTCCAGCGGCAGTCCAGCGTCCAGTACCACCAGCGCCGTCATCACCTTGGTGATCGAGGCAATCGATCGGATCTCGTGGGGGTTCTTCTCGTAGAGTACGGTGCCGGTGGCCGCATCCACGATGATGGCCGCGTTGGACTCCAGCGCCAGCTTGCGCGCCGCAGCGGCACTGGCGACGGCGTTGGAAGACCCCTGGCTGCGGCCGGATTGGGTGGCCGGGATGCGCAGCGTCTGTCCGGGCTGCAGGGTCTGGCGCTCGGAAATACCGTTGAAGGCGGCCAGCGCATTCATGGTCACGCCATGGCGGTTGGCAATGCTCCACAGGCTTTCGCCGCGGCGTACCGTGTGGCTGCGGTCGGCTGCGTCCACCGCAGCGGCGACGCGGCCGGCACTGGTGCTGGCGTTGTGGCCCGGAATCACGAGGTTCTGGCCCGGCTGGATGGTGTTGTTGCTCAGACCGTTGTGATCGCGCAGGGCCTGCACGGAGGTGCCATGGCGCGAGGCAATGGTGGAGAGCGAGTCGCCCCGCCGTACCGTGTAGACGGTACTGGTGGCTTCGGCGGTTTCGGTGCCGGGAATCCTGAGTTGCTGGCCCGGCTGAATGGTGTTGGAGCGCAGTCCGTTGTGGGCGCGCAGGGCCTGCACGGACGTGCCGTGGCGGCTGGCGATGGTGGAGAGCGAATCACCCGCACGGACCGTGTAGGTGGCGCTGTTGCGCGCCGTGGCACCGCTGGATCGCGTGCCCGGAATGCGCAGCTCCTGACCGGGGCGAATGGCGGTCGACCCGAGGCTGTTGTGCTGCCGCAGGGCGTCGACGGAGGTCTGATAACGGTTTGCGATGCTGTAGAGGGTATCCCCCCGCACCACGGTGTGAATATCCGAGGCTGCGACCCAGGCTGAGCTCAGGGCCACGGCGATGCCGATTATGGTTTTCCTGATCATCGTCTTGTTCTTTGGTTGGCCGCGCTGGCAAGACTCTATCCCATCGGGTCTGCCTCCGGATTACCCCTCCGGATTGCGCAGCCCGAAACCCATTCCCGCAATCTTACATTGTCTAGAATAGCGCTTCCAATGGCTTTGGCAAGGATATTGACGGGAAAATGTCAATAAAAATCCATTAAAGTCAAATGATAAGCGAAGGTTGTTGAAGCTTCCTGTCGGTTTTGTGGCGCGCTTCCCGGGTGTCGGGTCGCTGCGTGTGCTTCGTGGCGGGCACCCGCAGTGTTGTCCGCGATTCCTGAGGTCGGCGGCTGTCGATGTTCAAATCATTGATTTTTAATGTCTTATAGAGGAATTCCGGCACTCGCCTTGTGGGCAGTCCGGCACCGCTTCCCTGTCACGGTACCTGTCCGGGTAGAATGCACGGATGACACGGACTCCCCTCGATATCCTCCACTCGGTTTTTGGCTACGACCGCTTTCGCTCACCGCAGGACGCAGTGATAGACACCCTGCTTGCGGGTGGAGACGCGCTGGTGCTGATGCCCACAGGCGGCGGCAAGTCGCTGTGCTACCAGATCCCGGCCATCGCGCTGCCCGGAACGGCGGTGGTGGTTTCGCCGCTGATCGCCCTGATGCAGGATCAGGTGGCAGCCCTGGAGCAGGCCGGTGTGGCTGCGGCCTACCTCAATTCCAGCCAGTCTCCCGAGCAGTCGCGCGCCGTCACACGCCGCCTGCTGGACGGTGAGCTCGACCTGCTTTATGTGGCCCCCGAGCGTCTGGTGCAGGAAGGCATGCTCGATCTGCTGGCGCGGGTGCCGCTCAACCTGTTCGCCATCGACGAGGCCCATTGCGTTTCCCAGTGGGGACACGATTTTCGTCCCGAGTACATTCGTCTCGGCATCCTCCGCGAGCGTTTTCCCGGGGTGCCCCGCATCGCGTTGACCGCCACGGCGGACGAGCCGACCCGGCAGGAAATCATTCGCCGGCTGGGGCTCGAATCCGCACGGGTGTTTCTCAGCGGCTTTGACCGTCCCAATATCCGCTATCGCATTTCCGAAGGGGGGGCGGGCAGCCGGGAGCGGCTGTTGCGCTTTATCCGCGATGAGCATCCGGGCGAGGCGGGCATCGTGTACTGCCTGTCGCGCCGCAGGGTGGACGACATGGCCGAGTGGCTGCGTGGCAAGGGCCTCGAGGCACTGCCGTACCACGCCGGCATGAGCGCGGAGGAGCGCGAGGCCAACCAGCGCCGCTTTCTCGCCGAGGAGGGCGTGATCGTAGTGGCCACCATCGCCTTCGGCATGGGCATCGACAAGCCCAACGTCCGTTTCGTGGCGCACATGAACCTGCCCAAGAGCGTCGAGGCCTACTATCAGGAAACGGGCCGCGCCGGGCGCGACGGACTGCCCGCCGATGCCTGGATGGTCTACGGCCTGCAGGACGTGATCACCCTGCGCCAGATGATGGAGAGTTCGGAAGCGGAAGCCCAGTACAAGCGTATCGAGCGGGCCAAGCTCGACGCCATGCTCGGCCTGTGCGAGATGACCACCTGCCGCCGCCAGGCCCTGCTGACCTATTTCGGCGACCCGGAGCCGGACCCCTGCGGCAACTGCGACAACTGCCTCACGCCGCCGGAAACCTGGAACGCCACCGTAGTGGCCCAGAAGGCTCTGTCCTGCGTGCACCGCACCGGCCAGCGCTTCGGCGTCAACTACCTCATCGACGTGTTGCTGGGCAAGGACGACGACCGTATGCGCCAGTTCGGCCACGATCGGGTCAGTACCTTCGGCATCGGCAAGGAGCTGAACGCGACGGCCTGGCGCAGCGTCTTTCGCCAGTTGATCGCCCGCGGCTTGTTGAAGGTGGACGCGGAAGGACACGGCGGGATCCATCTGGCCGAGCGGTGTCGGCCCGTGCTTCAGGGCACGGAGGAGGTCTGGCTGCGCAAGGACCCAGCGCGAACACGGCCGGGCCGCAAGGCTCGCTCGGGTGCTGCCCAGGTTGCGGCCCGGGATGCAGCGCTGTGGGAAGCCCTGCGGAGCTGCCGACTCGAACTGGCCCAGGAGCAGGGTGTGCCGCCCTACACGGTATTCCATGATGCGACCCTGATGGAAATGCTGGCCAGCCGCCCGGCCAGCCTGGATGAGCTGTCCGCGATTTCCGGCGTCGGCCAACACAAGCTGGCCGCCTATGGCGAGCGTTTTCTGGCGGTACTGGCCGAGTTCGAGAACGACAGCGGTGCACGTCCGGTGGGTGACAGTGGTGCCGAATCCCTGGCGTTGTTTCGCGCCGGCATGAATGTGGCCGCCATCGCACGCCACCGGAATCTGCAGGAGAACACCGTCTACACCCACCTCGCCGAAGCGCTGGCCGGTGGGCAGGCGGAGCTGTCGGAGGTGGTCGAACTGGACGAAGCCGAGATCGAGCGCATCGTGACTCTCATGGATGCACAGGGCGACGGTCGCCTCAAGCCGGTATTTGATGCACTGGATGGCAGCTATCCCTACGGGGTGCTGCATTGTGTGCGGGCGGCCCGCTTTGGCTTGACGGCCTCCTGACTGCCGAGCGCATTTTGTGACCGGTAGGGTCGATGCGCGAGATGCTCTGCCCTGATGTACTGTTTACCCTGATCGCACTGCTGCCACGGTGCTCGAAGGCTGGTGATGCGTTTGCCCTGGGCGGCCGGAAAACTGTCCCGCACATGCATGCGGGCTACACTGTGTCAAAGAGCCGGAAGATAACGTGTTGGAAGATTTGCTGGAGCAATACCTCGAATGGGTTCTCATGCCCCAGAGCTGGTGGCAGGTACTGGCGCTCGCGCTCGCGTTGCTCACCGCGTCGCTGATCAACATGCGTATCCAGCACCTCTTGGAAGCGCAGGGTACGCGGCATGCGACGGGGCTGCGCCATATTGCCATTCGCGGGCTGCAACGCTTGCTGTGGCCGCTGTCCGCGCTACTGGTCACACTGCCCGCCAAGGCGGTACTCGACCGCTACCAGTTGCCCGTGCAGCTGCTGGATGTGGCGATCCCCGTCCTGCTCGCGCTGGCCATGATCCGTTTCGGCGTCTATCTGCTGCGCAAGGCGTTTTCGGTCAGCCCGCTGCTCAAGTCGTCCGAGCACCTGATGGCCGTGCTCATCTGGGTAGGCGTGGCGCTGCATTTGCTGGGCTGGCTGCCGGCGGTACTGGGCCTGCTAGACGGCTTCGCCCTGACGCTCGGAGAGCAGCGTATCTCCGCATTGTCGGTATTGCAGTTGCTGCTGCTGATCGGTCTGAGCTTTACCGTGGCGTTCTGGCTGTCGGGTCTGATCAGCGCGCGCCTCGAGCGCTCTCCCCATGTGTCGCCGAGTATGCGCGTGGGATTTGGCAAGTTTATCCAGTTTGCCTTTCTGACTGTTGCCTTCCTCTTTGCGCTCAACGCCGTGGGCATCAATCTGACCTCGCTGGCGGTATTTGGCGGTGCGCTGGGGGTGGGGCTCGGCTTCGGGTTGCAGAAAATCGTGTCCAACTTCATCAGCGGTTTCATCCTGGTACTGGATCGCTCCATCAAGCCGGGTGACGTGATCAGTGTCGGCGACAAGTTCGGCTGGGTGGAAGCGCTGAATTCCCGCTACCTGGTGGTGCGCAACCGCGAAGGTGTCGATACGCTCATTCCCAACGAAAACATGATCACCTCGGAGGTGATCAACTGGAGTTACGCCGATCGCAACGTACGCATGGTGGTCAAGGTTCAGATCAGCTACGAAGACGACCCGGAGGAGGCCATGGCCCTGATGCTGGCCTGTGCCTACGCGTCGCCGAGAGTCCTGCACGAGCCGGAGCCCTCTGTCCGTCTGATGGAATTTGCCGACAGCGGGATCGAGTTGCAGCTGCGGGTGTGGATCGGTGATCCGGAAAACGGCACCGGTGCCGTGCGCTCCGAGATCAACCTCGCCATCTGGCGCGCGTTCAAGGAACACGGCATTACCATTCCATTCCCACAGCGCGATCTGCACATCCGATCCATGCCGGCAACCACACGGCCTGACTGATCGGTCGGCAGGGAGCCGAACCGTTTGCTCAGCCCAGCTGATCCACCATGATAGCGTTGGAGTACACCAGGCTCTGATCGCTGGCGCGGTGCCCGACCAGATGAAAGTGTCCGCGACGATCCACCGGGCTGAGGTAGACCCTCAGTTTGCAGTCCGCCAGCGGGCCGCAGTCCGGTGAGGTGGACAGCTCCATCTCGTTCATGTCCACGTCAATGAGCTTTTCGGGTGCCTCGGACTGTTGCAACTCCTCTTCCGCCAGCTCCAGCCGGCGGTGATCCCGTTCGTTGACCCGAAAATGAATGGCTTCGACAGGGATGGGGTTGGCGGCACTGTCCGGTTTGCACCAGCCGTCCAGAGTCAGTGTGTTCACGGTAAACCTCCTGTGTCAGCGTCCGGCAGGCCCGCGTGCGGGTAGCCCGCGACCGTACCGCGTGCTGCTACACCAACTATAGTCGGTTATCTCGACGTCCGGCGCCTTTCATGACCGGTGGACTGCCGCCGTGACAGTCAGTTCCGCTTGAGCATGCGCACGGCTGATTCGGTGACGAAGTCGGTGTAGGTCTGGCGCAGCTCGGTGGTGAGCGTTTCGACTTCGAATACCCGGTGCAGGGTGGATCGGCCCTGGTAGAGCATGTCGCAAGAGCCCATCACGAACAGGTAGAAGAGCATGGTATCCACCTTGCGGAATTCCCCGGCGGAAGCCCCTGCCTCCAGTAATCCACGCTGAAAATCCACCACCGGGCGGATGAACAGCTCCGTCACCGCGCCGGCGACCTCCTCGTTCTCGCTGTCCAGCAGGCCGTTCAGTAACCTGTTGAAGTAGGGTGCCTTCTCGAAGGTCCTGATGATGCCCGACAGGTGTTGGCGAAGCTTCTTCAGGTGGCTCACCTTGAGGCTTGCGAGCTTGGTCATCTGCTGCAGTGGCTTCTCCGTGTCGCGCCTGACCAGCGCCAGAAGCAACCCCTCCTTGTTGCCGAAGTGGTACTTGATCAGCGCCGAGTTGAGCCCCGAGGCCGCAGCAATCTCGCTCAGGGAGACATCCAGGGTGTTGCGCTCGCTCAGCAATGCCGAGGTGGTTTCGAGCAGGGTGGCAGCGGAGTTGCGGCGGCTCTTGCCGGATGGATTGGGCGGGGTCATCAACGGCTCTATCTATTATTAGTTGATCGATTAGTTTAGGTTGTAAGCCACACGGTCGCAAGCTCGCTTCGCGAGTGTTCGAGCCAATCGGACCACGGGTGGTTCGATTCCTGGCTGGTAGAAACGCAAAAGCCCCGGCGATCGACCGGGGCTTTTGCAGGGTATCCAAGATGGTGCCCAGAGGCGAGACTAACGGCGCCAGCCGTTGGGCGCCGCGTCCTGTCGCGGCGGGCGCAGCCCGAGCGCCGGAGGCGCGAGCCAATCGGACCACCGGTGGTTCGATTCCTGGCTGGTGGAAACGCAAAAGCCCCGGCGATTGACCGGGGCTTTTGCAGAGTGTCCAAGATGGTGCCAGAGGCGAGACTAACGGCGCCAGCCGTTGGGCGCCGCGTCCTGTCGCGGCGGGCGCAGCCCGAGCGCCGGAGGCGCGAGCCAATCGGACCACGGGTGGTTCGATTCCTGGCTGGTGGAAACGCAAAAGCCCCGGCGATTGACCGGGGCTTTTGCAGAGTGTCCAAGATGGTGCCCAGAGGCGGAATCGAACCACCGACACGAGGATTTTCAATCCTCTGCTCTACCGACTGAGCTATCTGGGCGTCTGGTCGCATGCGACGAGAGGCGCGTATTAAACCGTTTTGGCCGGCTGTCGTCAAGGGTGGATCGGCGCCCGGTGTCGTGCCGGCTATCTGCACCTACTTGTCGGGCGGGACATAGCCCTCGGCCTCGTCCACGGTTTCCCCGGAGAGGAACTTCTCGCGCTGCTCGGTCAGGTAGTTCCGCGCAGTGAGGTCCATCATGTTGAGGCGCTTTTCGTTGATCAGCAGCGTCTGGTGGGCCAGCCACTCCTGCCAGGCCTTCGCGGATACGTTCCCGTAGATCGCTTCGCCCTTGGGGCCGGGGAAGGGCGGGGCGTCGAGCCCGGGCAGTTCTTGCTGGTATTTGCGGCAGAAAACGGTACGGCTCATGGTCGCTCCGTGTTTTGGATTTGCTGGATGAGTTTGCTGATCGGCGCCGGCAGCCCGAGACGCTGTCGACGGGCGGGGTTATACCAGACCCTGTCGGCGGCATCCATCACGCCGTCGCTGTGACCGGGCTCCACATCAATCACCACCGGCACATAGTCGAGATGGTAGTGGCTGAAGGTGTGGCGCTGCTGGCGGCCTTCGCGGATGTCGAGCGGCTTCAGGCCGAGAGTGTGGCAGTGGTTCGCGGCGGTTTCCAGGGCGTCGCACTCGGGCAGGGTCCAGAGTCCGCCCCAGATACCGCTGGGCGGACGCTGTTCGAGCAGTATTTCGCCGTCCGGGTTGCGCAACGCCAGCAGGTAGGTGTTGCGGACTGGCTTCGTCACCCTGGGTTTGGCGGTGGGGTAGCGGGTCGGCTCACCCTCGGCGAAGCCGGTGCAGTGTTGCTGCAAGGGGCATCGGGGGCAGTCGGGGCGGGTGCGGCGGCAGAGCGTGGCGCCCAGATCCATGATGGCCTGGGTGTAGTCGGCGAAGCGCTGCTCGGGAGTATGCAGATCGGCCAGGTGCCAGAGCTGCTTGCCGGTCGAGGTGGTGCCGGGCCAGCCGCTGACGCCGTGATAGCGGGTCAGTACGCGCTTGACGTTGCCGTCGAGGATCGGCGCCCGAATGCCCATGGCGATGCTGGCGATGGCGCCTGCGGTGGAGCGGCCGATACCGGGCAGCAGGGTCAGCTCGTCCACGGAGGCGGGAAACTCGCCATCGTGCTCCTCGTTGACGATGCGCGCGGCCCGGTGCAGGTTGCGGGCGCGGCTGTAGTAGCCGAGCCCGGACCAGAGATGCAGCACATCATCCAGCGGGGCCGAGGCCAGGTCGCCCAGCTCGGGAAAGCGCTCCATGAAACGCTGGTAGTAGTCGATGACGGTCGCCACCTGGGTCTGTTGCAGCATGATCTCCGAGACCCACACCCGGTAGGGCGTGATGTCCTGTTGCCATGGCAGGTCCTTGCGGCCGTGCCGGTCGAACCAAGGCAGCAGCAGTGGGGCTATGGGTGTCGGCTCCATCAACGCCCCAGCACGCCGCGCAGCAGTGAGCGTACCGGGTCTTCCTCGCGGGTTTCCTCTTCGGTGGCGGTGTCGCCGTCATCGCGCCGGCCGTTGAGACGGTCGCGCAGCAGCCCCTCGAGCTGGCCGCGAATCAGCTGCTGGACAAACTGTTCATCCGGCCGGCAGCTGGCGCCACCCTCGAAGTCGCCTCGACACTGGATGGGGATGTCGCGATTGCGGATGCGGCTGCTGCGTACTTCGCAACCCTGCTCGCTGGTGGTTTCGGCCTGCAGGTTGGCGTTGACCAGCACTTCGTAGGATTCCTCCTCCAAGTCGACCCGGCCGCGACCGCGCACGGCCAGGTTGCCGATGCCCGACTGGTACTGGTTGAGCAGGATGCGGTTGCCGGCGATGTGGAAGTCGCCTTCCAGGTCGAGGAACTGGGTGCCGTCGTCCCAGTTGCGGCCGGTGGGGGAGCGCTGCTCCACCAGTGCCGCCATCTCGCAGTAGGCACGCTCGACGTTGAAGCTGGCGAAGTAGGGCCGCGTCAGCTGAAAGTTGCCTTCGCCGATCAGATTGCGTTGCAGGGTGTCGGCGGCCTCGCCGGAGGTGTTACCGCGAAATTGCAGGCTGGCTCGCCCGGTGAGGTCCTCGAACTCGGCAAGCTGGCTGAGTGCCTGATGCAGGTCCACGTTGGTCACTTCCAGCTGGATCTGTACGGCGGGCTGGGGGTGGTTGAAGTCGATGTGGCCACCCAGATTGAGCTGGCCGTCCCAGGCGCCGGCGGCAATCTGGTTGATGGCAAGCACGTGGTTGTTGGCGCCGAGCCGCAGTCGAGGCTGCTGAAGGGTCACCATGCCGGTGGTGATCCGCTCGAAGTCGATGCTGATGTTGCCGCGGCCGTTTTCGAGCCAGAGCAGCGCGCCGGCGACCGGTGCCAGCAGCGCCTGTTCGGCGTCGCTGGTGTCCTCGGTGCCCGGAGCCATGTACTGGCGCAGGTCCACACGGTTGCCGGTCAGCGTCAGGTCAAGACTGCGCGGCTCGAGCCCGGCGTCCAGTCCGCCCCTGATATCTATATCGTCGATGCGGATCGACAGGTCGCGCAGGCTGACCCGCTCACTGGAGGCGCTGAAGTCGGTGGCCAGCGCGACCCGTCGCAGCGCGCTCTCGGGGAGGTCGTCCAGGTCGATTTCCAGTGCGGCGAGCAGGCCGCGCGGGTTGAACTCGGTGACGGTGATGTTACCGGTGGCGCGCGGGTCGGTACTGAACTGCTCCACCTCCAGATGACCGGTGGCGCGCAGGTCCTGCACGCTCAGTTGCAAGTCGCTGATGACCGCTCGGTCGGCCAGGCGGTCGATGTCCGCGCTGAAGCCGGCGCTCAGGTTGCGCAGCAGTGGCTCGTTGTCATCGAGACTGGTGGCACCGATCCGGGCCTTGTCGAGCCCGAGCTGCATGAAGTCGCTGGTGGAGCGCAGGCGGGCTTCCAGATCGACCTTGAGGGGCGTACCGGCCATTTCCTCGGGCAGAACCATGGACAGGCGAACCGGGAAGGGCGTGCCCTCGGTGTTGAAGCGCTCGGCGTTGAAGTGGATATCGCGCACATAGGCCTGGGCGCCGGCCGCATCGCGGTACACGATGCGGCTGTTGGTGAGGTTGATGCTCTCGATGGCGAGGCGGGTACCTTCGCCCAGATCCTGCTCCCCACCCAGTGCCAGGGGCACGCCGCCGCTGGCAGCTACGGCGTCTTCACCGGTGGAGGCCTCGCCGAGATCCAGGTACAGACCGTCGATATCAATGCCCTTGACGGAAATCTCCCGGCGCAGCAGCGGCCCCCAGGCCACCTGCAGATAGGCCTGGTCGAAGGCGATGTCGGGCATGTCGGGCCCGCTGGC
>JBJHAZ010000006.1:0-22452 GCA_050485225.1 Gammaproteobacteria bacterium | reverse complement strand
TTTTTGCCGGCAACACGCCGGTCATCTTCGCCTACAGCGCGGAGTTTATCTGGGTGTTGCTGGCGGTTTTCACGTTTTTCCTGTTGACCCTTCTGCTGGGCGAAAGTCTTGCCTATGTGTTCCGGCTGCGGTACCCCGAGTACGCCCTGTTGACCATGACCATTGCCGCGCGCAATGCGCCGCTCATGCTCGCCGTCACCATGGCGACGCTGCCAGGCGAGCCGCTGATCCATGCCGCTTTGGTGATCGGCATGCTGGTCGAGTTTCCCCACCTCACTGCATTGCGGCGCCTGCTGTTGAGTGCCCGTCGGCGTATGCCCGACCGTGACATGCAGGCCCCCGCCACAGCCGATACCTGATAGGGACATTCATGATTCGCAAGAACCCGAGCGGCGACCTGCCGGTAGGCTTCCATGTGCCGTCCACCGTGTGCATCGGCCGCCATGCGAAGCTGCTGGTACAGGGCGGCACGGTACTGACGCCCAATGGGGCGGAGCGCATCGACGTGGCCTGCGTGGCGGGACGCATTGTCGCACTCGGTGATCTGCACGGGCGCTGGAGTGCCGACGTCACCCTCGACGCCTCGGGGCTGCACGTCCTGCCGGGCGTGATCGACAGCCAGGTACATTTCCGCGAACCCGGCCTGACCCACAAGGAAGACATCGAAGCCGGTACCCGCGGTGCGGTGCTGGGCGGCGTGACGGCCGTGTTCGAAATGCCCAACACCCATCCACTGACGCTGTGGACCCAGGATCTGCAGGCCAAGCTGACCGCTGCCCGGGGGCGTGCCTGGTGCGATCACGCGTTCTACATCGGTGGTTCGGCGGTCAACGCCGGGCATCTGGAAGCACTGGAAAACCTGCCCGGCTGCGCCGGTGTCAAGGTGTTCATGGGCAGCTCCTTCGGAGACCTGTTGGCGGATGATGAATCCGTGCTGCGGCGCATCCTCCGCCATGGCCGCCGCCGGCTGTCGGTGCATGCCGAGGATGAGGCGCGCCTGAGCGAGCGCAAGGCGCTCGTCGAGGCCAGCGGCGATGTGTGCCAGCACCCCCTCTGGCGCGACGTCGACAGCGCTCTGTTGGCAACGCAGCGGATTGTCCGGCTGGCGGCGGAAGCCGGCCGGCGCCTGCACGTGCTGCACGTTTCCACCGCCGAGGAGATGGCCTTTCTCGCCGGCCACAAGGGCCGCGTGACCGTGGAGGTCACACCCCATCACCTCACGCTCGAGGCCCCCGATTGCTACCAGCGCCTGGGGAGCCTCGCACAAATGAACCCGCCGGTGCGCGAGCGTCGTCACAGGGAGGCACTGTGGCAAGCGATACGCGAGGGGGTGGTCGACGTGATCGGGAGCGACCATGCTCCCCACACCCTAGAGGAAAAGGCGACGCCCTATCCGCGCTCGCCCAGCGGCATGACCGGTGTGCAAACGCTGCTGCCGATCATGCTCGACCACGTGCACGCCCGTCGCCTGAGTCTGCAGCGCCTGGTGGATCTCACCAGCGCGGGTCCGGCGCGCATCTTCGGTATCGAGGGCAAGGGCCGCATTGCGCCCGGCCATGACGCCGACTTCAGCATCGTCGATCTCAAGGCGCGCCGCACGATCCGCAATGCGTGGATTGCCAGCGTCAGCGGCTGGACACCCTACGACGGCACCACGGTGACCGGCTGGCCGATCCACACCGTGGTGCGCGGTCACGTGGTAGTGCGCGATGAAGCCCTGACCGGAAAAGCCCCCCGAGGTCAGCCGCTGCGGTTTCTCGAGTCGCCTCCCGCGAACCCTGGAGTCACCCGGCCTGAAATCGCAAACCCTGAAACCTGAATCCCCAGAGAGCACCCACGCCATGAAAACTGAAGCATCTTCGTCCGACGACTCGCTGTTCGCCCCGCGCCAATCCATAGAACAGGTGGAGGAGGGCACCGAGCTGGCTCCGAAATTCGATGAGCAAGGCCTGATCGCCTGCGTGACCACGGATGCGGCCAGTGGTGAGGTGCTGATGCTCGGCTACATGAACCGGGACGCCCTGGAAAGGACCATCCGCACCGGTGAGGCTCATTACTGGAGTCGCTCCCGTCAGGTGTTGTGGCACAAGGGGGCCACCAGCGGGCTGGTGCAGCGTGTGGAAGAGTTGCGCATCGACGATGACCAGGACGCGGTGTGGCTGCGGGTGCGCGTTGCCGGCTCGGGTGCGAGCTGTCACGTCGGCTATCGCTCGTGTTTCTATCGGCGGGTCCTGCTCGGCACGCGGGAGGAGGGTGTGCGGGAAGAGCGTGCGCGGCGCGAGCTGATCTTTACCGAAGCGGACAAGAGCTTCGATCCCGAGAGCGTGTACGGAGACGCGCCCAACCCGACGCTGTTGTAAGCGGGTGACAGGGTAAACGGCGTAAACGACAAGGGCCCGCTGTTCACCGCAGCGGTAACAGCGAGCCCTTGCCGAGGTGCTACCTGTCGGCTGTGATTCAGCCGTCGTAGCGCTGTAGCACCAGGGTGGCGTTGGTGCCGCCAAAGCCGAAGCTGTTGGACATGACGCGATCGAGCTTCACCTGCTGCATCTCGGTGGCGATGGGGAAGTCCTTGGCGGCATCGTCCAGTGTCACCACATTCGCCGAGGCACTGATGAAGTCATTGTTGAGCATCAGGATGCTGAAAATGGCTTCGTGAACCCCGGCAGCCCCGAGGGAGTGCCCGGAGAGGGACTTGGTGGAGCTGATGGTGGGCATCTTGTCGCCAAAGACCTGGCGCAGGCCACCAAGTTCGGTGATGTCGCCGACCGGTGTACTGGTGCCGTGGGTGTTGATGTAGTCGATATCGCCCTCGACGGTGGACAGGGCCTGCTGCATGCAGCGCACCGCGCCCTCGCCGGAAGGGGCCACCATGTCGTAGCCGTCGGAGGAGGCGCCGTAGCCGACAATTTCGGCATAGATGGTCGCACCGCGCGCCAGCGCGTGCTCCAGCTCCTCCACCACGACGCAGCCGGCGCCGCAGGACATCACGAATCCGTCGCGGTCGGCGTCATAGGTGCGCGAGGCCTTGGTGGGGTCGTCGTTGTACTTGGTGGACAGGGCGCCCATGGCGTCGAACATGCAGGCCATGGACCAATGTTCCTCTTCGGCACCGCCGGCGAACACCACGTCCTGTTTGCCCAGTTGGATCTGCTCCACCGCCATGCCGATGCAGTGGGCGCTGGTAGCGCAGGCGGAGGAAACCGATACATTGAGCCCCTTGATCTTGAAGGGGGTAGCCAGGCAGGCAGATACGGTGCTGGCCATGATCTGGGTGACGCGATACGGTCCGATGCGTTTGATGCCCTTGGAGCGGGCGATGTCGATGGTCTCGACAAACTTCTCGCCGGAGACGCCGCCGGAACCCATCATGATACCGGTGCGGGGGTTGGAGACCTGGTCCTCGGCGAGGCCGGAATCCGCGATCGCCTGTTTCATGGCCACGTAGCCGTAGGCCGCCGCATTGCCCATGAAGCGCAGATCCTTGCGGTCGATGTGCTCCTGCAGATCGATGTCGATCTGACCGGCGACGTGACTGCGCATCCCGGCTTCCTTGTAGGCTTCCTTGAAACGGATGCCGGACTGACCGGTTTTCAGTGAGTTCAGTACGGAGTCGAGGTCGTTGCCGAGGCAGGATACGACGCCCATGCCGGTGATAACTACGCGTTTCATATAAAGCCCTGTTGTGGTGATGCCGCTGGCGGCCATCCGGCCACCGCGACGGCAAATTTTACTGTATGGCTCAGAAGTTGTCAGTCGAGGTGAACAAACCGACCCGCAAATCCTTGGCCGTGTAGATCTCCCGGTCGTCCACCAGTACCCGCCCATCGGACAGGGCCATGACCAGCTTGCGCTCCACCACTCGGGAAATATCGATGTGGTAGGTCACTTTTTTGGCAGTGGGCAGCACCTGACCGAAGAACTTCACCTCACCCGATCCCAGCGCCCGGCCGCGCCCCTGGTTGCCGCGCCAGGTGAGGAAGAAACCGGTGAGCTGCCAGAGGGCATCGAGGCCCAGGCAGCCCGGCATGACCGGATCGCCGGGGAAGTGGCAGTCGAAGAACCACAGGTCCGGGTGAATATCCAGTTCAGCGATGATCTCGCCTTTGCCATAGCGACCGCCCTGGTCGCTGATGTGGGTAATGCGGTCCAGCATCAGCATGTTGGGGGCGGGCAGCCGGGCATTGCCCTCGCCGAAGAGCTTGCCCTCGGTGCAGGCAATCACTTCGTCATAACTGTAGCTGTTTTTTGGCACGAACTGGCTCATGGGCGAGAGGGCTCCAGGGTTGCAGGGCGGATGATCGTTGGCAGGTCGTTGTGATGGTGATTGGACTGACCGCTATCCGTGGTGTGTTTGTCCGCAGCAGGGGCTGTGGGTATCAGGGGCTTCGCGCCTTCTTGGCGCGACATAAAGGGGGCAATTTTAGCGGATTGGGGGGTGAAGTCCAGAATCGCCGCCGTCGCCGGGTCGAGGTCGATATAATGACCCGACCGTAAACGTGAGAGAAGCGATCGATCCATGACTGACGCCTGCCCACTGACCTGCTTCAAGGCCTACGATATTCGCGGCCGCGTGCCCGACCAGCTCAACGCCGCCGTGGCCTACCGTATTGCCCGCGCCATGGCCCTGTTCCTCGACGCCCGCCGCGTGGTGATCGGCCACGATATACGCCTGTCGAGTCCGGAGCTGTCTCGGGCCGTCAGTGCCGGGCTGCGCGACAGCGGTGTTGATGTGACCGATATCGGCCTGTGCGGCACCGAGGAAATCTATTTCGCCACGGCCGATGGTGGCTTCGATGGCGGTATCGCCATCACGGCCAGTCACAACCCGGCCGATTACAACGGCATGAAGCTGGTGCGCCAAGAGTCCCGCCCCATCAGCAGTGACAACGGCCTGCTGGAGATTCGCGAGCTTGCCGAGCGCAACCGGTGGCCGGAGGCTGCGGCGCGGGGCGCCTATTGCCTGGCCGAGTCCAAGGAGCGCTATATCCGGCACCTGCTGGGTTTTGTGGATGTGGCCGCGCTGCCGCCACTTCGGATCGTCACCAATGCCGGCAACGGTGGTGCCGGGACGGTGATCGATGCCCTGGCAGCCCATCTGCCGTTCGAGTTCATCAGGGTACACCACCACCCCGATGGCCACTTCCCCAACGGGGTGCCGAACCCGTTGCTGTCGGAGAACCGCACCCACACGGCCGAGCCGGTGCGTGAACACCGCGCCGATTTCGGGGTGGCCTGGGACGGTGACTTCGACCGCTGCTTCTTCTTCGATGAGCAGGGTAATTTCGTCGAGGGATACTACATTGTGGGCCTGCTGGCCGAGGCCTTCCTGCGCAAGGGGGCGCCCCAGCGCATTGTCCACGATCCGCGCCTGACCTGGAACACGGTGGAAACCGTGGCCCGCTACGGTGGCGAGGCCATCGAGACCAAGACCGGGCACGCCTTCATCAAGCAGGCCATGCGCGATGTGGATGCGGTCTACGGCGGCGAAATGAGCGCCCACCATTACTTCCGCGATTTTGCCTACTGCGACAGCGGCATGGTGCCCTGGCTGCTGGTGGCCGAGCTGATCGGCGCCTCGGGCCGTAGCCTGTCGCAACTGGTCGCCGAAGCCCAGGCGGCGTTTCCCGTGAGTGGCGAGATCAACCGCACCGTGGATGATCCGGCGTCGGTACTGGCTCGGGTCGAGGCCCATTATAACCCCGAGGTATCCCGAATCAGTCGCATCGATGGGCTGAGCATGGATTTCGCCGACTGGCGCTTCAGCCTGCGCATGTCGAACACCGAGCCATTGTTGCGCCTGAATGTGGAGAGCCGCGCCGATGCGGCGCTGATGCAGCGCAGGACTTCGGAGCTGCTGGCGCTGATCGAAGGCTGAGCGAGCAGGAGCCCCCTTGGCCGAATGGCCGGGGCCCGTCCACAAAAAAGCCCGGGTTGATGGCTCAACCCGGGCTTTTTTTCACCAGGACGCGGATCAGATGGTATCCAGCGCCGAGGAGATGTCGATCACGGCCTTCTTGCCGTCGCCGAACACCATCAGAGTGTTGTCCTTGGCGAACAGCGGGTTGGGCAGGCCGGCGAAGCCGGCACTCAGGCTGCGCTTGATGACGATGACCGTCTTGGCCTTGTCCACATTGAGGATGGGCATGCCGTAGATCGGGCTGCCCTTGTCCTCGCGGGCCATGGGGTTGGTCACGTCGTTGGCACCGATCACGATGGCCACGTCGGTCTGGTCGAAGGTGGGGTTGATGCGCTCCATCTCCACCATCTTGTCGTAGTCCACCTCGGCCTCGGCCAGCAGCACGTTCATGTGGCCGGGCATGCGGCCGGCCACCGGGTGAATGGCGAAGGCCACTTCGGTGCCGCGTGACTCCAGTACGTCGCAAAGGTCGCGCACGGCGTGCTGGGCCTGGGACATGGCCATGCCGAAACCGGGCACGATGACGACGCGGTTGGCGGTCTCGAGAATCATGGCCACTTCCTCGGGGCCTGCGCTCTTGACCTTGCCGCCGTAGACTTCGTCGGCATCCATGGTAGTGCCGCCTTCACCCATCACGCCGAACAGCACGTTGGTGAGTGAGCGGTTCATGGCGTCGCACATGATGCGGGTCAGGATCAGGCCCGATGCGCCCACCAGGGAGCCGGCCACGATCAGCACGGTATTGCCCATGACGAAGCCGGCGGCGGCTGCCGCAATGCCCGAGTAGGAGTTCAGCAGTGCGATCACCACCGGCATGTCGGCGCCGCCGATGGGCAGTACCAGGGTCAGGCCCAGAACTGCCGCCAGGGCCATCAGCGCCCAGAACATGGGCGTATTGGCCGGTGTGAACACCAGCGTCACCAGTGTCGCCACGGCTGCGATGGCGATGGCGGCGTTGAGGTACTTCATGCCGGAAAAGCCGATGGGCTGGCCGGAGATCAGCTCCTGCAGCTTGGAGAAGGCCACCAGGCTACCGGTGAGGGTCACGGTACCGATCAGGACGGTCGCCATGGTGAACGCCACCACGACGCCACCTTCGAAGCCGGGGGCAAACCCGCCGTTCTCCATGGCCAGCAGGTAGCTGGTAGCGGCCACGCCCAGCGACGCCCCGCCGCCGAAGCCGTTGAGCAGCGCTACCATCTGGGGCATGGCGGTCATCTGGACCTTCTTGGCCATCAGGGCACCGATGGCGCCGCCGAGGATCATGCCGGCGATGATGTACTCGTAGGTCACGATGTCGCGGTGGGCGAGGGTGACCACCACCGCCAGCAGCATGCCGGTGGAGGAGAGCAGGTTGCCGCGCACGGCGGTTTTCGGCCGTGTGAGGCCCTTGATGCCGAGAATGAACAGGATCGCGGCGATCAGGTAGACGGTATCAACCAAATACTGACTCATGGATTAACCCTTCTTCTTGAACATCGCGAGCATGCGATTGGTCACCATGTAGCCGCCGACCACGTTGAGTGAGGCGAACATCACGGCCAGAAAGCCGAGCGCATGGACCAGGGTGGAGGAGGTATCAGCACCCGCGGCGAGGAGTGCGCCGACGAGGGTGATGGCGGAGATGGCGTTGGTGCCGGACATCAGCGGGGTGTGCAGTGTCGGCGGTACCTTGGTGATCAGCTCGACCCCGAGAAACAGGGAGAGCGCGAACAGGGATACCAGGACAATCAGGGTTTGCATTTCCATGACGGGACTCCCTTACTGTGATTCGGCGGGTGGCGTCAGCGCCGGCAGGCCCAGCATCTCGCGCATGCGTGCGTGAGGTACCTGGCCCTCGTGGGCGATAACGGTTTCGGTGATGATCTCGTCCTCGAAGTCGAAGTGCAGGGCGCACTCGTCGCTGAGGATATGCCCGAGCATGATTTCCATGTTCTTGCCGTACATCTGACTGGCGTGGTTGGCAACCGAGGCGGGCAGGTTGACCGGGCCAACGATGATCACGTCGTTTTCCACCACGACTTCACCCGGTCTGGTGAGCTCGCAGTTGCCGCCGCGCTCGGCCGCCATGTCGACGATCACGGTGCCGGGCTTCATGCCCTTGACCATCTCGGCGGTGATCAGAATCG
This sequence comes from Gammaproteobacteria bacterium, assembly GCA_050485225.1. GTDB lineage: Bacteria > Pseudomonadota > Gammaproteobacteria > Pseudomonadales > Porticoccaceae > JBJHAZ01. The sequence continues at coordinate 14,403 of JBJHAZ010000006.1, read as the reverse complement.
GCGACTTGGCACCGGGGACAGCGGCGGTGGTGATGACGATGTCCTGCTGGGCCAACACCTCGGTCATCAGTTCGCGCTGGCGCTTCAGGAAGTCCTCGCCCTGGGCCTGGGCGTAGCCACCCTTGCCTTCGGCGGTGCCGGTGTCGAGGTCCAGTTCGATGGGCTTGGCGCCCACGGAAATGATCTGGTCGCGGGCCGCGGGGCGGACATCGTAGGCCTCGACCACGGCGCCAAGGCGCTTGGCGGTGGCGCAGGCCTGCAGGCCGGCCACGCCGGCGCCCATGATGAACACGCGGGCCGGATTCAGGGTGCCGGCGGCGGTCATCATCATCGGCAGAATGCGTGGTGAGTGCATGGCGCCCAGCAGGACGGCCTTGTAGCCGCCCAGTGTGGCCATGGAAGACAGCACGTCCATGCTCTGGGCGCGGCTGATGCGGGGTACCAGTTCCATGGCAATGGCGGTCACCTTGCGCTCCGCGAGCTTGGTCGCGACGGAGGGGTCGGCAAGCGGGTCCATCATGCCGGCCAGCACCTGACCCGGCCGCAACAGCTCCAGGTCGGCGTCCGCGCCGGGGCTGCCGGCCGCCTGAACCTGCAGGACGACGCTGGCCTGCGCAAAGATGTCGGCGCGGTTGGCCACGATGATGGCGCCGGCTTTCTCGTAGTCGGCGTCGCGGTGACCGGCCGCCAGGCCGGCGTTGGCCTGAACCAGCACTTTCGCGCCCTTTCGCGTCCAGTGCTCGACGTTGGCGGGGGTGAAAGCCACCCGCCGCTCGTCGGCACCGGACTCGCTCGGAATGCCAATGATCACTGAGTCTTCCTCTTGGTTAATGGATATCTGGCAACTTCTGTCGAGTTGTTTCGCAGAGATAGAAGTCGTGTTATGAAGGCTGGGGAAGGACTGCAGACAAGCGTCCCCTGGGCCAATAGGCGGCAAACTCTAACCCAGACTGTCAACAAATGGCAATTTTTTGATCCGGGTCACGATGAAGGCTCGCCCTAAAATGGTGCATGCCGTAGCCCCTGTGTCCGGTGAGCTGGCGATGGCGTGAATCTAATGGGAGCGGGTCACCGCAAAGGCGGCGAGATCGCGGAGCGCCTGCTTCTCGGCACTGTTCGGGAGTGCGGCCACCAGAGCTTCGGCCTGCGCCACGTGCTCCCTGGCCCGGGCGATGGTGTAGTCCAGCGCACCGGTCTGATGCACCAGCTGAACGATGGCCTCCAGATGCGCCATACCGTCGCCGGTCAGCGCGTCCCGAATCAGTGGAGCCTGTTCCGGAGCCGCCTTCATGGCGTGGATCAGTGGCAGGGTGGCCTTGCCTTCGGCCAGGTCGTCACCGACGTTCTTGCCCAGCTCCTCGCTGCTGCCCTGATAGTCCAGGGCATCGTCCACCAATTGGAAGGCGATGCCGAGATGGCGGCCGTAGTCCCGCAGGGCGTTGCAGCGAGTGGCATCACTGCCGGCCACCAGGGCGCCGACTTCTGCCGCCGCCGCAAACAGCCGTGCGGTTTTCTTGTCGATGACGGTAAAGTAGTCCTGCTCCGACAGATCCGGGTTGCGGGCATTGATCAACTGCTGGACCTCGCCTTCGGCAATGATGTTGGTGGTATCGGCGAGGACGCGCATGACATCCATGTGGCCGAGCTGGACCATCATCTGGAAGGCGCGGGAGTAGAGGAAGTCGCCGACGAGTACGCTCGGTGCGTTGCCCCAGCGGGCGTTGGCGGTGAGGCGCCCGCGGCGCAGCTCGGAGGTGTCTACCACGTCGTCGTGGAGCAGGGTAGCAGTGTGGATGAACTCGATGACCGCGGCCAGGTCGATGTGATGGCGACCTTCGTACCCGCACGCGCGGGCGGCGAGCAGGACCAGCAGCGGGCGTAACCGCTTGCCGCCAGCGTCGACAATATAATGGCCAATGTTCTCGACCAGGTCGACCTCGGAGTCGAGGCGCTCGATGATCAGTTCATTGACGGCTTGGAAGTCGCTGGCGACTACTTCGTGGAAAGGCAGCATGGCCGCTCATGTATAAGGAGTTACGGTGCGCTGGCATCCTATTGGCAGCCGTTGGGGCTGTCAACTTGAAGCGCACCGATGACGCGGGCGCAGGGTCGGCCGGACCCATGGTGGCATCGGGCTGCAAAAAGCCCGGTGGGGTGGTTGCGTGGGTGGCCGGTTTGCTCTAGAATTGCCGCCCTCTCTGACCTGGGCAGCTGCTGATTGTTGGCCCACCAAGATCTTCTGGAGCAAGTTATGTACGCGGTAATTGAAAGCGGTGGCAAGCAACACCGGGTCGTCGAAGGCGAGATCCTGCGCCTCGAGAAGCTGGAAAGCGCTACCGGTGAAAGCATCGATTTCGACAAGGTGTTGCTGGTTGCCGATGGCGACGACGTGAAGATCGGTGCCCCTTACGTGTCCGGTGGCACAGTCAAGGCAGAAGTGCTGAGCCACGGTCGTGGTGACAAGGTGCGCATCATCAAGTTCAAGCGCCGCAAGCACTATCGCAAGCAGCAGGGCCACCGTCAGTGGTTCACCGAAGTCAAGATCACCGGCATTTCCGCCTGATCTGAATCGAATTTGGCAATTTAGGAGGCAGTCATGGCTCACAAGAAAGCTGGTGGTAGTACCCGTAACGGACGCGACTCACAGGCCAAGCGCCTTGGCGTAAAGTGTTTCGGTGGCGAAAACGTGCTGGCCGGCAACATCATCGTGCGCCAGCGCGGCACCCGTTTCCATGCGGGTGACAACGTCGGCCTCGGCCGTGACCATACCCTGTTCGCCAAGGCCGACGGCGTGGTCAAGTTCTCCGTCAAGGGTGCCAACAATCGCACCTTCGTGAACGTCGTGCCGGCCTGATACTGATGCGGCCGGCCTTCGCGGCGGGCCTCTGATCAGGGCGGAGGGCTCCACCCCGCTCCATGTCAGTATCGCACAGCAGCCAAAAAGCCCCGCCCAGGGGCTTTTTTTGTGTTCGGGTCGGCCTGGCTCCTGCAGGACGTCAATGGGTATCGCGGCTATCATTGCCTACAGTCAACAGGGCGCATCAAGGCGCTGGAGATCATCATGAAATTTGTCGATGAGGCCCCCATCAGTGTATACGCCGGCCGTGGTGGCAATGGTTGCCTCAGCTTTCGCAGGGAAAAATACATCCCGAAAGGCGGTCCCGATGGCGGTGATGGCGGCGACGGTGGCAGTGTCTACCTGGAGGCCGATGAGTCGCTCAACACCCTGGTGGATTATCGCTATCAGCGCAGTTACCGCGCCGAGAGCGGAGAGCAGGGCCGGGGGGCCAATTGCCGCGGCAAGAGCGGCGAGGACCTGGTGCTCAAGGTGCCCGTGGGTACCACGGTCCTCGACCAGGACACGGGCGAGATACTCGGCGACCTTACCGCCGTGGGCGAGCGACTGCTGGTGGCGCGCGGCGGCTTTCACGGGCTCGGTAACGCCCGTTACAAGTCCAGCGTCAACCGGGCACCGTATCAGACGTCGCCGGGCAAGGAGGGGGAGTCGCGCAACCTGCTGCTGGAACTGAAGATGCTCGCCGATGTGGGCCTGCTCGGGCTGCCCAATGCCGGCAAGTCCACGTTCATTCGCGCGGTGTCCGCGGCCCGTCCCAAGGTGGCCGATTATCCGTTTACCACGCTGGTGCCCAATCTCGGTGTGGTGCAGACCCACCGTTATCGCAGTTTTCTGATTGCCGATGTGCCCGGCCTGATCGAGGGTGCGTCCGAGGGCGCCGGCCTGGGTATCCGGTTTCTGCGTCACCTGACCCGCACCCGACTGCTGTTGCACCTGGTGGACATGTTGCCCGTGGACGGCAGTGATCCGGCCGAGAATATTGCCCGTATCGAGCACGAGCTGGCTCGGTTCAGCCCGACGCTGGCGCAACGGGAGCGCTGGCTGGTGCTCAACAAGACCGACCTGCTGCCGCCGGACGAGCTGGAGGAGCGTTGTCAGTCCGTTGTCGACCAACTGGAGTGGGAAGGCCCCGTCTACCACATCGCGGCCATTTCCGGGGAAGGGACCCGCGACCTGTGCCTGGATATTCAGGAGCATCTCGACGCGATTCGCGAGCGGGAAGGGGAGGACCCGGAGTTTGCCCGTGCCGAGCAGGACCTTCAGGAGCGCATGCAGCAAGAGGCCCGCGAGCGTATTGCGGCGCTGCGCAGCGGGCGCGCTCGGGAGGACGATGACGACGACTTCGATGACGACGATGATGATCACGACGTGGAGATCATCTACAGCCCCTGAGGGTAGGGCAACCGGCTGCCCTTTGCCGGCGCAGCATGGCGCCGGTGGTCAATCCGGTGGCACCACATTATCCGATAGCGAGAGATAGCCTTGAGTCACGACAATGCATCCATCGATCACCGCGCGGTCATCCGCGATGCCGGCCGGGTGGTGGTCAAGATCGGCAGCGCGTTGCTGACCGATGACGGCAAGGGGCTGGCCCGTGACGCCATGGCCACCTGGGTGGAGCAGATTGCCGGCCTGCTGGAGGCCGGTCGCGAGGTGGTGCTGGTGTCTTCCGGCTCGGTGGCCGAAGGCATGGCGCGCCTCGGCTGGCAGACCCGCCCGAAGTCGATCCACCAACTCCAGGCCGCCGCCGCCGTCGGGCAGATGGGTCTGGTGCAGGCGTACGAATCCCAGTTCCAGCGCTTCGGGCGCCACACCGCCCAGGTGCTGCTCGATCACGACGACCTGTCCAACCGCGAACGCTATCTCAATGCCCGCAGCACCCTGCAAACGTTGATGCAGCTGGGGGTGGTTCCCGTCATCAATGAAAATGACACGGTGGTTACGGATGAAATCCGCTTCGGGGACAACGACACCCTCGCGGCCCTGGTCGCCAACCTGATCGTGGCCGACTGCCTGATCATTCTGACGGATCAGGCCGGCCTGTTCGATTCGGACCCCCGCTTCAACCCCGAGGCTCGCCTGGTGCAGATCGGGCGGGCCGGTGATCCGTCACTCGATGAATTGGCGGGCGGCAGTGCCTCCGGCCTGGGGCGTGGCGGCATGATCACCAAGCTGCGCGCGGCTCGCCTGGCGGCGCGTTCCGGAGCCAGTACGGTCATCGTCAGCGGTCGCGAGCGCGATGTGCTGGCCCGGGTATGTGCCGGCGAGAATCTGGGCACGTTGCTGCAGGCTTCTCAGCCGCCGATTACCGCGCGCAAGCAGTGGCTCGCGGGCCAGTTGCAGCTGCGCGGCACGCTGGTGGTGGATGACGGCGCGGTGGAGGTCTTGCGGCGACACGGCCGCAGCCTGCTGCCGGTCGGGGTGCGCCGCGTGGAGGGGGTGTTTTCCCGCGGTGACCTGGTCCGCTGTGTCACCCTGACCGGCGAAGAGGTCGCCCGCGGACTGGTCAACTATGCCGCTGACGAGGTAGCGCGCATCGCCGGCCAGAGCACCAGCCGGATCGCCGAGATCCTCGGTTATTGCGATCGGGAGGAGCTTATCCACCGGGACAATATGGTGGTGCTCTGATCGTGACCGGTGACGTGACGCATGGGGTAGACGCGTTGTTGCGTCGCGACATGGCGTTGTATCCCCGTCTGCCGACCGACGCGCAGCAGGTCATCCTCAGGTTCGTCGAACTGTTCCTGGACGGCAAGATCTTCGAGGGCAAGAACGGCCTGGAAGTCAGCGACCAACACCGCATTCTGATCGCCGCCAATGCGGCTCTGGTGGGAGCGGCCCAGCGCGTTTCCTGCTTCGATTGCGTGCGCTGGATACTGCTCTACCCCAGTCTGGTGCATATCGACGGCGAGGCGTTTACCAGCTCCAAGGTGGTACTGTCGTGGGAGTGCGTCGAGACGGAGTCCCGTCATCCCGAGCATGGCGCCAATCTGGTGGTGCACGAGTTTGCCCATGTGCTGGATCATCTGCTGGGTGTGAGCCACGCCACCCCTGCCATGGTGGCGGCTTTCGAGGACAGTGAGCGTCGCTTGCTGGCGGGTGAGGAATGGGGTTTTCGTATCGAGGATGTGGAGGCGCCGGAGGAGTTCTTCTGTGCGGCCTCCGAGCTGTTCTTCACGTGCCCCGGCTGGCTGCAGGCGGCCTATCCGGCGCTGTACGATGATCTGTTTGGCCTGTTCGGGCTCGATATGGCCCGCTACCTTCCTGACCCCGGCGACCAGCCATAAAAAAACCGGCTCAAGGAGCCGGTTTTTGGGGCGTATCTGGCGTTCGCCTGTATCAGCTCGCCAGTGCCTTGATATGCGCGTTCAGGCGGCTCTTGTGGCGAGCGGCCTTGTTCTTGTGAATGATGCCCTTGTCGGCGATGCGGTCGATAACCGGAACGGCGGCCGTGTAGGCAGTCTTGGCGGCTTCGACGTCGCCCTTGGCAATCGCCGCATTCACTTTCTTGATGTAAGTGCGAACCATGGAACGCAAGCTCGCGTTATGGGCGCGGTGCTTGTCGTTCTGGCGGGCGCGCTTGCGCGCTTGGGGTGTATTGGCCACCGGTTGCTCCTTGGAAATTCGGATCTGTGTTTCAGGACGCGCGACTATACCGACTTTGCCGGTGCCATGCAAGCATCCGGAGGGGATTTCAATCCGGATCACCGGCCCCCGGCGGGCAGCGCAGGCGTCGCACCAGCCGGTCGTTCTCCATGCTGTCGAGGTAGACGTCGAAGCCCCATAGGTGATGCAGGTGTTTGAGCACCTCGCGGGCACTGCTCTCATGCAACGGGCGGCCGTTGTACAGGTCGTGGCGCAGGATCAGGGAGCGGTCGCCCCGAATGTTGACCTCGTGGACCTGGATGTTGGGCTGCATGTTGCCGAGGTTGTATAGGCCGGCCAGCTCCTCGCGAATCCGCTGGTAACCACTCTGGTTGTGGATGGCGGTGACCTCCAGTTCGGATTGCTCCTCGTCGTCGAACACGGTAAACAGCTTGAGGTCCCGGATGACCTTGGGTGACAGGTATTGCAGGATGAAGCTCTCGTCCTTGAAGTTCTCCATGGCGAAATGGACTGCGTCCAGCCAGGGGGTATCCACCAGGTCCGGAAACCACTCGCGGTCCTCCGGGGTGGGGTGCTCGCAGATGCGCCGAATGTCCTGGAAGATGCCAAAGCCGAGGGTGTAGGGGTTGATACCGGAGTAGTAGGGCGCATCGTAGGGCGGTTGGAAGATCACATTGGTGTGATGTTGCAGGAATTCCACCATGAAACCGTCGTCCACCAGGCCCTCGTGGTAGAGCTGGTGCATGATGTGGAAGTGCCAGAAGGTAGCCCAGCCCTCGTTCATGACCTTGGTCTGGCGTTGCGGGTACAGATATTGGGCCACCTTGCGCACGATGCGCACGATCTCCCGCTGCCAGTTTTCCATCAGCGGCGCGTTTTTCTCGATGAAATACAGCAGGTTCTCCTGAGGCTCGGCGGGGTAGCGCTGTCTGGCGCTCTCGTTGTCGCCGTCGCTGTCGGCGGCCACCGGTATGGTGCGCCACAGGTCGTTGACCTGTTGTTGCAGGTGCTCCTCCCGCTCCCGTTGGCGACGCTCCTCTTCCGCCAGGGTCATGGGCGCCGGCCGCTTGTAGCGATCCACGCCGTGGTTCATGAGGGCGTGGCAGGCATCCAGGACCTGTTCCACCTCCTGTATTCCATGTCGCTCCTCGCAGCGGCTGATGAATTTCCGGGCAAAGACCAGATAGTCGATGATCGCGCTGGCATCGGTCCAGGTGCGAAACAGGTAATTGTTCCGGAAAAAGGAATTGTGACCGAAGCTGGCGTGGGCGATCACCAGAGCCTGCATGGTGAGGCCGTTTTCCTCCATCAGGTAGGCGATGCAGGGGTTGGAATTGATGACGATCTCGTAGGCCAGACCCATCTGGCCGCGCCGATACTGGTTGTCCACCTGTATGAAATGCTTGCCGAAGGACCAGTGGTGGTAGTTGATCGGCATGCCGGATGAGGCGTAGGCATCCAGCATCTGCTCGGAGCTGATGATCTCGATCTGGTTGGGGTAGGTCTTGAGGCGAAAATCCCCGGCGATGCGTGCGATTTCACGCTCAAAGCGTTCAAGGATCTCGAAGTTCCACTCCGAGCCGGTGGCGATCGGCTGTCGGGTCATGTGTGCTGCTTCCGGAACAGTTCGTGGAAAACCGGGTAGATGTCGGCGGCCGAGGTGATGTGCTGCATGGCGAAGTGGTGAGGGAAGGCGGCGCGCAGCGGCCGGTAGGTCTCCCACAGGGGCCGGTCACCCTGATCGGTGATCTCTATGTAGGCGTAGTACTGGGTCAGTGGCAGCAGTTGATGCATCAGCTCGATGCACGGCTGGCTGTCTTCCGGCCAGTTGTCGCCGTCCGAGGCCTGGGCACCGTAGATGTTCCACTGGGTGGGCGGGTAGCGCTCCTGTGCGATGTCCTGCATCAGTTGCAGGGCGCTGGAGACCACGGTGCCGCCGGTTTCGCGCGAGTAGAAGAACTCCTCCTCGCTGACTTCCTTCGCGCTGGTGTGGTGACGGATGAAGACGACCTCGATCCGGTCGTAGTTGCGGGACAGGAACAGGTATAAAAGAAGGAAGAAGCGCTTGGCCAGGTCCTTGGTATCCTGGTCCATCGAGCCCGACACGTCCATCAGGCAGAACATGACGGCCTGGGACTGGGGTTGGGGCACCTTTTCGTGACGCCGGTAGCGGATGTCGAAGTCATCCAGGAAGGGGATGGCGGCGACTCGCCGCCTCAACTCGGCGATCCGTTCTTCCAGCTCCTGGCGCAGGTGCTGGGATACTTCGTCATCGAGGCCGGAGAGCGCCTCCAGTTCCTTCTCCATCTCGCGGATCTGCTTGCGCTTGCCGGCGGTGAGGGCGATGCGGCGGGCACTTGCGGCGCGCATGGAACGCGCCACATCCATGTTGGCGGGGCTGCCGGCAACGCTGAAGCCGGCCCGTCGCAACTGGAATTCCTCAATGCCGGCGAGCTGTCGCTTGGTGAGGTTGGGCAGGGCCATATCCTCGAACAGGATGTCGAGAAACTCCTGTTGACTGATCTGGAAGACGAAGTCGTCCAGGCCCTCGCCGTCGGCACCACCGCCGCTACCCGTGCCGCTGCCGCCATCACCGCCGCCGCCCTCCGGTCGGGCGATGCGATCGCCCGGGGTGAACTCCCGGTTGCCGGGCAGGATGTGGGTGAAGCGGCCGCCACGGCCATGGTGGAACACCGGTTCACTGGTATCCCGGGTGGGTATGCTGACCCTCTCCCCGCTGGTGGTGTCGGAGATGCTGCGGTTGCGCAGGTTTTCCTGAACCGACTTGCGGATCTGTTCGCGATGGCGTTGCAGGAAGCGCTGCCGGTTCACGGCGCTCTTGTTCTTGCCATTCAGCCTGCGGTCGACGAGATAGGTCATGGCGGTACCCTGGTCAGACTGTGACTGCGGTCCGTGCGCCCGTTGCCGGGCGCCGGGGTCGGCCTACTGCGACTTGCGCACCCGGAGGTACCACTCCGACAGCAGTCGCACCTGCTTCTCGGTGTAGCCCCGGTCGGTCATGCGCTGGACAAAGTCCTGATGCTTCTTGCGATCCTCGCTGGACGCCTTGGGGTTGAAGGAGATCACCGGCAGCAGGTCCTCGGTACTGGCGAACATCTTCTTCTCGATCACGCTGCGCAGCTTCTCGTAGCTGGTCCACTTGGGATTGCGGCCCTCGTTGTTGGCGCGGGCGCGCAGCACGAAGTTGACGATCTCGCTGCGAAAATCCTTGGGGTTGCTGATACCGGCCGGCTTCTCGATTTTCTCCAGTTCGTCGTTCAGTGCACCGCGATCGAGCAGCTCGCCGGTTTCCGGGTCGCGGTACTCCTGGTCCTGTACCCACATGTCCGCGTAGGTCACGTAACGGTCGAACAGGTTCTGGCCGTACTCCGAGTACGACTCGAGATACGCGGTCTGGATTTCCTTGCCGATGAACTCCACGTAGTTGGGCGCCAGGAACTCCTTGATGTAGGTGAGATAATTGTCGTGGATCTCCTGGGGAAACTGCTCCTGCTCGATCTGCTTCTCGAGGACATAGAGCAGGTGCACCGGGTTGGCAGCCACCTCGGTGGCATCGAAGTTGAAGACCTTGGAGATGACCTTGAAGGCAAATCGGGTCGAGAGTCCGTTCATGCCCTCGTTGACGCCGGCGGCATCGCGGTATTCCTGGAGCGATTTGGCCTTGGGATCGCGATCCTTGAGGTTCTCGCCGTCGTAGACCCGCATCTTGGAGTAGATGCTGGAGTTCTCCGGCTTCTTGAGGCGCGACAATACCGTGAACTGGGCCAGCATGCTCAGGGTGTCCGGGGCGCAGGGGGCGGCCGACAGTGAGCTGTTGGCGAGCAACTTGTTGTAGATCCTCACTTCTTCAGTCACCCGCAGGCAGTAGGGCACCTTGACAATGTTGACCCGGTCGATGAAGGCCTCGTTGTTCTTGTTGTTCTTGAAGGCGTGCCACTCCGCCTCGTTGGAGTGGGCGAGAATGATGCCCTCGAAGGGCAGTGCGCCGATGCCTTCGGTGGCGTTGTAGTTGCCCTCCTGGGTTGCGGTCAGCAGCGGGTGAAGCACCTTGATGGGCGCCTTGAACATCTCCACGAACTCCAGCAGGCCCTGGTTGGCCCGGCACAGGCCGCCGGAATAGCTGTAGGCGTCGGTATCGTTCTGGGAAAACTCCTCCAGCTTGCGAATGTCCACCTTGCCGACCAGTGAAGAGATGTCCTGGTTGTTCTCGTCTCCCGGCTCGGTCTTCGCAACGGCGATCTGGTTGAGGATGGAAGGCCACAGCTTGACCACGCGGAAGCGGCTGATATCGCCGCCGAACTCGTGCAGCCGCTTGACCGCCCAGGGCGACATGATGCCCTTGAGGTGCCGGCGGGGTATGCCGTATTCCTCCTCGAGTATCTGGCCGTCCTCGCGCTCGTTGAACAGGCCCAGCGGCGACTCGAACACCGGTGACCCCTGCAGCGCGTAGATGGGTTGGCGCTCCATCAGGGACTTGAGCTTCTCGGCAAGGGACGACTTGCCGCCCCCCACCGGGCCGAGCAGGTAGAGGATCTGCTTTCTTTCCTCCAGGCCCTGCGCGGCATGGCGGAAGAAGCTGACAATGCTTTCGATGCACTCTTCCATGCCGTAGAAGTCGGCAAAGGAGGGGTAGCGCTTGATCACCTTGTTGGCGAAGATGCGGCTCAGTCGGGGGTCTTTCGAGGTGTCCACCAGTTCCGGCTCGCCGATGGCCAGCAGCAGCCGCTCGGCTGCCGTCGCGTAGACAGATGGGTCGGATTTGCACAGCTCCAGATACTCCTGCAGGCTGAACTCCTCCTGTTGGGTGGCCTCATAGCGGCTCTGGTAATGACTGAACAGGGACATGGGTCTAACCTCCTGACCACGAAAAACCGATCTGATGCAATCTCAGTCTAGTCGCTCGCGGGCAGATTGCATTTACCCGAGAGCTGTCTCGCGCCCCTTTTTTGACCGCGGGGTACCGGGTTGGTGCGTCATCGAGGAGCCAGAATGGCGCCCCTTTTCCTGCTGATGATCAGCAATAAGCATGCCGGGGCCATGCCTGCAGCGGCGCGGGGTTGCAATCCTCCAGCTACGCCCCCATACATTCAGTTTGACGTTATCGGGGGTTGCCCGTGAGATTCTTTCTGCTCCTGTTCATCGCTGTGCCCGTGATCGAGCTTTGGGTATTGATTACCGTGGGCCGGCACATCGGTGCGCTGGCGACCGTCGGTCTTGTTTTCGCCACGGCCATCGTGGGTGTAGCCCTGTTGCGCTACCAGGGTTTGCGCACCCTGTTTCGTGGTCAGAGCCGGCTGGCTCGCGGTGAGCTGCCCGCCCAGGAGGTTGTCGAGGGCATGCTGCTGGCGTTCTGTGGTGCGCTGTTGCTGACGCCGGGGTTCGTGACCGATGCCATCGGTTTTGCCGGCCTGCTGCCCCTGGTTCGTCATCGTGTGGCTCTCGCGGTACTGCGGCGTGGCAGCTGGGTTGTGGGTGCTTCGGGGTTCAGGTTTGGCGCCGGCGGGTTCCGGCCCGATGGCCGCCCGGGCAGCGACGATGGCAGCATCGATGGGGAGTTCTGGCGCGAGGATGATCGCAAGCCTCTGGATCGCGATCGGCGCCCTTGAAATCCTCCGCGCACGCCCCCACATCCCATCCAGCCCCGGCCTTCACGGAAGGCGGCAAAAATATTGTGGCCACCCCTTGAAAGCCTTGCGGGAGCCACAACATAAAACGCAGCTTCGGGCCGCCCCGAACTGTTCGATCAACACAACAATTGGAGAGAAGTCCGATGAAAATCCGTCCTTTGCACGATCGCGTGGTCGTACGCCGCAAGCAAGAGGAAGAAAAGTCCGCCGGTGGCATCCTGCTGGCCGGCTCCGCCAAGGAAAAGCCGAACCAGGGTGAAGTGGTGGCCGTCGGCACCGGCAAGCCTCTGGACAGCGGCGATGTTCGCGCTCCGAGTGTCAAGGTGGGCGATCAGGTGATCTTTGGCCGGTATGCCGACAGCAACACCATCAAGGTGGACGGCGAAGAACTCATCATCATGAGCGAAGGCGAAATCTACGGCGTGATCGAGTCCTGATCCCGGGATCGAGACCTTTAATCCAGCAACATCAACCAGATTCGAGGAATAGCAACATGGCAGCTAAAGACGTACAGTTTGGTGACAGCGCCCGCCGCAGAATGCAGAAGGGCGTCAATATCCTGGCCGATGCGGTCAAGGTCACTCTGGGCCCCAAGGGCCGCAACGTGGTGCTCGACAAGTCCTGGGGCGCGCCCACCGTCACCAAGGACGGTGTATCCGTCGCCAAGGAAATCGAGCTGAAAGACAAGTTCGAGAACATGGGTGCCCAGATGGTCAAGGAAGTCGCCAGCCGCGCTTCCGACCAGGCCGGTGACGGCACCACCACCGCGACCGTGCTGGCTCAGGCCATCGTCAACGAGGGCCTCAAGGCAGTGGCTGCCGGCATGAACCCGATGGACCTCAAGCGTGGCATCGACAAGGCGGTCATCGGCGCTGTCGAGGAAATCAAGAAGCTGTCCACTCCCTGCTCGACTTCCAAAGGCATCGAGCAGGTGGGCACCATCTCTGCCAACAGTGACAGCAGCGTGGGCCAGATCATTGCCAAGGCCATGGATCGCGTCGGCAAGGAAGGCGTGATCACCGTGGAAGAAGGCTCCGGCCTCGACAACGAACTCGACATCGTCGAGGGCATGCAGTTTGATCGCGGCTACCTGTCTCCCTACTTCATCAACAAGCAGGACAACATGAGCGTCGATCTCGACAGCCCGTTTATCCTGCTGGTGGACAAGAAGATCTCCAATATCCGCGAGCTGCTCCCGCTGCTGGAAGGTGTCGCCAAGTCCGGCAAGCCCCTGGTAATCGTGGCCGAAGACGTGGAAGGCGAAGCTCTGGCTACCCTGGTGGTCAACAACCTGCGCGGTATCGTCAAGGTAGCTGCCTGTAAGGCGCCGGGCTTCGGCGATCGTCGCAAGGCCATGCTGCAGGACATCGCCATCCTGACCGGCGGCACCGTGATTTCCGAGGAAATCGGTCTGGAACTGGAAGGCGCTACCCTGGAGCATCTGGGGCAGGCCAAGAAAGTGACCATGACCAAGGACAACACCACCATCGTGGATGGTGCCGGCAATCACGCCGACATCGAAGCCCGCGTTACCCAGCTGCGCGCCCAGATCGAGGAAACCTCCTCCGATTACGACCGCGAGAAGCTGCAGGAGCGTGTTGCCAAGCTGGCTGGCGGTGTTGCCGTGATCAAGGTGGGTGCCGCTACCGAAGTCGAGATGAAAGAGAAGAAGGCGCGCGTCGAAGACGCACTGCACGCTACTCGCGCTGCGGTCGAGGAAGGCGTGGTGCCCGGCGGTGGTGTGGCCCTGATCCGTGCCGTGCAGGCCATCGCGGAACTGACTGGTGACAACGAAGATCAGACCGTCGGTATCACTCTGGCCCGCCGTGCCATGGAGGCCCCGCTGCGCCAGATCGTCAACAACGCTGGCGAGGAATCGTCTGTCGTGGTCGACAAGGTCAAGGCCGGTGAAGGCAACTACGGCTACAATGCCGGTAGTGGCGAGTACGGCGACATGATCGAAATGGGCATCCTCGATCCGGCCAAGGTGACCCGCACCGCGCTGCAGGCAGCTGCCTCCATCGCCGGCCTGATGATCACCACCGAAGCCATGGTGGCCGAGCTGCCGGAAGACAAGCCTGCTGCCCCGGCAATGCCCGACATGGGTGGCATGGGTGGCATGGGTGGCATGATGTAGTGCGACGAGAGTCGCTGTAGGTAGCTAGCCTAGCGGGCTACACCCGGTGGCCACCAACATGGTGTGGTGGCCACACTTTACCCGCAGAAAATAGCAATTTAAACCCGGATCCGGGCGTCTATGCCCGGTTTCGGTCACCCACAAGGTGTCGACAT